>JAFUEG010000319.1 GCA_017464045.1 Lachnospiraceae bacterium | reverse complement strand
GGTGCTTTTAACACCCATTTCTTTCTCAATCTTACCGATTCCTACCGTTTTCGTTATATCGTAATCAATGTCATGACGCAATATAACACATTTTTTTTCCAAATCACAGTTATCATAAGAGGCCACTGTGTACCCGTACTGATTAATCTTCTTAAGTAACCCTGAATACCCTTCATAAGTAAATTCCATTTCAGTTCTCCCGGTATTCTTCTATAGCCTTAATGATCCTATCAACCGAGTGTCCATCCCCAAAAGGCTGATAATTCTCATCCAACTGTTGCGGTATCTTATACTTTTGCAAAATGTCGTCTGCATCCGGTTTTACAAGCATATTACGGTTACCGTTCAGCGTCTCGGGCCAAAATGCAAAATCCAATACAGTCAAACACTTTTTCCCAGCAAAAAAAGCTTCTCTTTGAACTCCCCCGGAATCAGTTACAATCATTTTCGAATTCCTTATTAGGGCTGTACTTTCAAAGTACCCAACCGGTTCAGTGAGAATAATGTTATCAAAACCGCTCTCCCTTTTTAATTTTGCAGCGCGCTCTTTATTTCTTGGATGCACGGGATATATTGTCGGAGCATCAAAATCATTCATCGCCATAAAGATCTCAGATAAAGCATCCTCTCTACTTGTGTTTTCCTCCCTATGGCATGTCAGATAATAGTACTCTCTCGGAGTCTTATAATCGCCTCCACCAAGTAATTGAAGTACTAATCCATCTGGAGAAATTCTCTGTGAAAACAGTTCAAAAGCATCAAACATCGGATCGCCGACAACATATGTTTTATCCCCCAAGCCTTCTCTAATCAGATTTTCTTTACAACTATCCGTACATGCGAGCAAGAGCTCAGATATATGATCACTGCATATCCTATTAATCTCTTCGGGATTAGTCATATAATGCGTCCTATTTCCTGCCTCGACGTGACATATGTTTATGTGAAGTTTTGCTGCAGCCAATGCCCCTGCAAGTGTGGAATTAGTGTCTCCATATATCAGCAGCCAATCAGGTTTCTCTTTGATCAGCACTTTTTCTATGGCGATCATCATTCTTCCCGTCATCTCTGCATGACTGCCACCCGAAATGCCAAGGTTATAATCCGGATTAGGAATATCCAACTGCCTAAAAAAAGCGTCAGACATATTCTCGTCAAAATGCTGCCCAGTATGTACCAATATCTCTGTATGTTTTTTTCTAAGTTCATGCGTGACAACCGCAGCCTTGATAAACTGCGGCCTCGCTCCAACGACAGTGACTACTCGCATAAATTATACTCCTAATATGGGACAACGCATTGTCAAGAAGAAGCTTTATGTTCAATTCTTTTTAGTGAAATTAAAGTTGATATGTAACTTATAATAAAAGAAATAAGCTTTCTCTTTGACTTTCCGAATACCCTTTTTTCCAATACTATCGGAAATTCTCCAATATTAATTATGCCTTGTTTACTCCATTTTATCTTTATTAGTATTTCCTGCAACACATCATAATTAACACATTCTAGGGATAGTTTTTTTATATCCTCCAGCCTATACATGCGAAAATTTGTTGATAGGTCTTTTGCCTTCAGCCCAAAAACAAATCCGTAGACATTATTTAGTACTTTGGACATAATAATATTTACCCAAGGGTCGTTTGTTCCTCCTCCTTTAACATACCTAGAACCTATTACAACATCATATTTATTACTATTATACATCGAAACCATTTTAGGAATGTATCGCGGGTTGTGTGCCCCATCGCTATCTATTGTTATGACATGACTCAAAGAAGCTATTTCAATTCCCGTTCGTAATGCACCACCAAACCCGGGATAATGCTGATTAACATACATTACGCTGTTTTCTACGCAAACATCCTTACTGTTATCCGTTGGAGTAGCAGTGTCTACAACGATTATTTCATATTTTTCATGTACGCTTCCAATATTCTCCTTTATTTTTGGAAGAATACTGCGAAGGTTATCCTCTTCATTATAGGCTAATAGTATAATTGAAATCCCTGCGATCATCTTCCAGCCTCTATTGAAAACTTAGGTAAGGGAAATACCATTTTGCACCCAGACATCTTTAAGTAATCATTCTCTTTGTCCAATATATTATTCTTAAAATGCCAAGGAAGCACAAAAAAGAAATCCGGCTTCATTTCTCGCGCCTCATCTTCACTTATAATCGGGATATTGCTACCAGGCGTAACGTGTCCAAATTTATCACTATTAACTTCAGCTATATAAGGAAGCAACTTCGAATCAATATCAAAATATTGAAGCAAAACGTTGCCCTTTGTAGAGGCACCATATCCAATAACCTTCTTGCCCTCGGTTTTACATTTGTTTAAAAAATCAATACAACTCTTCTTGCAGTCATCAACTGCATCAGCAAAAGCTTCAAATACTTCAAATGTATTGTATCCTCCCACATCCTCTGCTACTCTTGCCTGGTTTACCTTTGGACTAGCCATATAAGGAGATTCTTTCTTTGATGCTGTTATCCTAAAACTACCTCCGTTAACATTATTGAAATCCACATCAATAATCTTCAGATCCGCCGCTTTAATAATCCACTCTATTTGTTTCATTCCGTAGTACTCGAGATGCTCCTGACAAACAGTATCAAAGGATTTCGCCTGAATCATGTAAGGCATATAGCTCTGTTCAAAAACCCAAACACCATCCCAGGCAAGGCAGTCCTCTATTTGTTTTGCGAAAGAAATTGGATCCTCCAAATCATAAAACATAGCAATCGAAGTGATGATTTTTGCTTTCTCATTACCGCAAATAGACTTGAAAGCCTCTGCGCTAAAAAAATCTTCTACTATATCAATTCCAGGCTTATAGTATTTTTTGAATTTTAT
>JAFUEG010000318.1 GCA_017464045.1 Lachnospiraceae bacterium | reverse complement strand
TACAGAAAAAAAGGATAATGATAATAAATAAAATCAAGTGAAAAAATCTTAAAGCAAAAATGATTAAAACAAGAAGAATAGGCGGATATTGGCTGACAGGAGAAAGAAAAAAGTGCCAATTTATAGTCGGATAAGAATTTAGAAATAGAAAAAAGAAAGGTGAAAAAATATGGAATTTAAAACAGATATTTTCAAGACATTTGATAAGAAGTGGGCGCTTCTTACTGCGGGCAATAAAGAAAGCTTCAATATGATGACAATAAGCTGGGGCGGACTCGGAACCTTATGGAATAAGCCTGTGGCAACTGTATATGTAAGAGCCTCAAGATATACACATGACTTTATGGATAATAATGAATATTTTACCATAAGCTTTTTTCCGGAGGAATATAAGAGAGTACTTGGCGTACTCGGTTCAAAATCAGGCAGAGATATGGATAAGATGAATGACTCAGGACTTACTCCAAAAGAGCTTGATAATTCAATGACATTTGCTGAAGCTAAGGTGACTCTTGTATGTAAGAAGCTTTTTAAACAGGAGTTATCGGTAGCAAATATGCCAAAAGAAATTGCTGAAAGCTTATATTCAGGGGATGCACCTCATGATATGTACATAGGTGAGGTTGTTGGAATTATAGAGTAATATATTTTATTATGGGGACAGACACCTTGTCACATCTTGCTTGATAGAATTATAAGACTGCATATAAAAATGTGCTTAACATAGCGTGAGCGTAAGCGGGATATGTGTGTATATGTATTACGTGCAGTCGTAATAAATCACATGTGACAAGGTGACTGTCCCCATGTCACATAAACAGATAGGAGTACTTAATAATTGAGAAAACACTTTATTGATAATTTAAGATGGATGGTGATTTTTCTTCTGATACCGTATCATGCGGCGCAGGCGTTTAACACGTGGGGAGAGCTGAATTATATAGTATTTGAACCCAATAAGGCTATAAGCAGTATTGTTGTTTTTCTTAGTCCGTTTTATATGCCGATTATGTTTTTACTGGCGGGAATGAGTACAGGATATGCACTAAAGAAGCGTACATATCGTCAGTTTATTCTAGAGAGGATAAAGAGACTTTTGATTCCTTTTGTGTTTGGTACTGTTATCTTTTGTCCGATTATGGCATACATAGGAGATAAGACAAATTTTGGGTATGAAGGAAGCTTTTTCAGACATTATAAAGTGTTTTTTACCAAGTGGACAGATTTGTCGGGATTTGACGGTGGCTTTGGCGTAGGTCAGTTCTGGTTTCTTTATTTTCTTTTTATAATTTCCCTTGTTGGTTTAGGGATAGTTTCGTTAGTAAATCGGATTGGAAGGGATAAGAATAGCAGTAGGGATATTCCATTTTTGGCAATATGTCTTTTGGGTGTGCCGCTTCCACTTTTGTATGACCTGCTCGTAGTGGGGGGAAAGAGCTTTGCGGAGTATCTTTATATATTTTTGACAGGCTATTATATTCTGTCAAATGACAAGGTTATAGAAAAAGCAGAGAAATACAGATGGATTACTTTTTTAATCGGTCTTGCTGCGGGAATTTTAGATGTATATATGTTCATATGGTCGGGAAAGGATTATGGACTTCTAAATACAATTGCAAAAGCATTGACCGAATGGTTTATGATTCTTGCCTTGATTGGTATCGGAAAAAAGAAATTTGATTTTCATGGTAAGATATCAAAATATCTTTCATCACGGTCATTTCTTTTTTTCAGTATTCACTTTGTGTGGGTCGTTTTATTTCAATATTGGTTTTCTGATGTACTAATAAACAATACGGTATTGCTGTATTTTTTGCCAGTTATATTAGCATATCCGGCAACATTTATCTGCTCAGAGATTTGCATAAGAATACCGCTTTTAAGGTTTTTGATGGGAACTAAATAGATTATAACATTAAAAGGGAGAGAAGTATATGAAGTGTGTTATAAAGACAGGCAGGCAAGCCTGTCCCTACGACACACTTTTTCCTTTGCTTGACCGAAAAACGTAAATTGGGTATAATGACTAATGGTTATGTGCTGTTATAAAACAATATAAAAATCAAGGTGATTATATGGCAAAATTTTATGCTGTAAAGGTAGGTAAAACTCCGGGAATTTATCTTACATGGGACGAGTGTAAGGACAATGTAAACGGGTTTCCGGGTGCATTATATAAAAGCTTTAAAACCGTTGAAGAAGCGGAAGCTTATGCAGGGGTAAAGTTTGATAAAGAAAAGCTAAAAAAGGTTGAGAATGAAGATCCTGCAAAAGAAAAATCAAAAGATAAATCAGAAGTTAATAGCATATCTTTGAGCGGCAAGTCAGCCTGTTATGCTTTTGTGGACGGTTCTTTTAATGTTGCTACAAATATATACGGATACGGAGGATTTCTTGTTATAGATAATGAGAAATTCATCGTGCAGGGTTCGGGCAATGATGAAGAGATGGCATCCATGAGAAATGTAGCCGGCGAGATAGAAGGTTCTGCGGCAGCAGTTAAGCTTGCTATAGAAAAGGGTGTTAAAGAGCTTGATATATACTATGATTATATGGGCATAGAGATGTGGGCAACAGGAGCGTGGAAGAGAAATAAAAAGGGAACTGTTGCTTACTATGAATACATGCAGAGCATCAAGGATAAAATCAAGCTTAATTTTATCAAGGTTAAGGGACACTCGGGTATAGAAGGAAACGAGGAAGCTGACAAGCTTGCCAAGGAAGCAGCGGGAATTTCGTAGCATGATAAGAGCATATAATTGGCATTATCCATAAAATAAGAATGTTATAAGATAGAATTCAAAATGATTTACACAAAAGGACATGATTAAATATGAAAGAATTATTAATGGGAAATGAAGCCATAGCGCTTGGTGCGATTATGGCAGGAGTT
>JAFUEG010000317.1 GCA_017464045.1 Lachnospiraceae bacterium | reverse complement strand
TCTTTGTGGGATACCGGTCTGTTTTTCATCAACAAGTGAGTATCCTGATATAGCTTTAATTGTGTCACTGATTTCTTTTGTCCTTTTAGGCGTATATGGAATATATGTTTTGAGACGCAAAAAGATTAGTACATAATATCGCAATATAAACGAAATAAGAAACTATAATAACACAGCGTTAAGGCGTCTATGAGTAGAAATACTTATAGGCGCTTTTTTCGTGGAAAGGAGTAGATATGTGGAATTTGAATTATTTCTTAGACAGAATACCTATGAAGATTCAGGTGGCTGTCGTGGTAGTTTTGGCTATTGTGACTCTTATAATGCTGATTATCACACGAAAAGATAACAAGAATAATGATTCAAAGAATAAAGATATTTGACTTCTGTTCAACTTGAACAGAAGTTGGAAAGGAGAATGTATGGATAAGAGGATTAGAGCACCCACATTACATGTAGGCTATGCCAGAAGTAATTACATTGATTATGGAGGATTAGACAGTGGTAGATGATTTAACCAATGAATCTTTCCAAACTGGTAAAGCCATTGTTTCTATTGGTACGGAGCTTATTCAGGCGATAGTTAAGGCTTGCAGAGAGTCAGAACAGAATAAGGCGCTTACACGAGAGGATAAAGATACTGTGTTGTCAAAGGTTGTCGGTAAGGTAACTGATAACTATAAAGAAACGCATGGTTCCGTAAAGCGTTTTAATAGAGAAGGCATAGATGTAGCACATCAGGAAGTAGCTGATGAGAGAGTTGTAAAGATACTGGAGCAGAACTGTAAGAAGATGCATCTTCCGGTAGAGCTTAAAGCAACAGAGAATGCTGATGGTACAAAGAGCTATACAGCCTTCTGTGAGGTTAAGAACATAGACCAGCTCACAGCACTTCTAAAAATGTCTTCACAGCAGGTTCTTGAAGAAGAAAAAGCCATGACTAAGACGCTTACAGTTCTAAATGATAAGGATCAGGAGATATTCTCACAGTCATTTATACATGAAAAGGATATTGATTATGAAAAGCTTAGTAATGTACTTGAAAATGACGGAGAGAGATTCGAGTTTAAGGACCATGAGGGTAAGCTGCTTGATAAAGGCAGTACCAGAGAAGAAAATGCAGTAGGAAAGATAAAGGAAAAGGCTTCTACTATGGAGCCGAGGAAAAAGAAATCCCTATCCGAGAGGATTAAGGATAAAAAGGAAATATCTGAGAAGAAGGATAAGAACAGGCAGAGAGAAAAGACAAAGCAGAAGTCCAAGAACATGAATCAAAGCAGGTGATACTATGGCAAAGAATAAGATTGTCAGCGGCATCCTAAGTGACCTAAAGGAACTTCCAAAGAAAGCACTTAAGCCATATATAAAGAATGGGAAAGTTAATGCCAACAAGGTCGCTATAGATGCTATACCATTTTCGATTCTGTTTTATACGGTCAATAAATACTCGCAGGCAGTTTGTGCAAGTGATAAGACTGATTTTTTGGACAAATGTGTAGAGGGTTTTACCAAGTTTTTTCAGGTGCCGCCTTATGTGATTCCATCTTTTAAGTTTATTCCTTTCTTTGGTGGAATTATCGCCGGTGTTGTATTTAAGTTGTATATGAACAGTCGTAAAAAGAATGCAAAACAGTTCAGACATGGAGAGGAATATGGTTCTGCAAAATGGGGGATGGAAAAGGACTTTGAACCTTATACAGACCCTAATAAGTGGAACAATATACCACTTACTTCATCAGAATGGCTGCGTATGACCAGACCGGAGCATCCAAAGTATGATAGAAACAAGAATATCATGTTGGTCGGAGGAAGTGGTGCAGGCAAGACGAGGGGCTTTGTTAAGCCCAATCTTATGCAGATGCACAGCTCTTATGTGGTTACTGACCCTAAAGGAACCGTTGTTTTAGAGGTTGGTAAGATGCTTCAGAAAGGTTCGTATGTATTCTATAACAAGCTGAACAAGGAACAAGAGAAGCTGTATGAGGGTTGCTCACATGACAGACAGGGCAGGATACTCGATAAGAAGACAGGAAAGCCGATCAGAGAGCCTTATAAGCTAAAAGTTTTCAATACGATTAACTTTGACAAGTCGCTGCACTATAATCCATTTCATTATATAAAGACTGAGCAGGATGTCCTAAAGTTCGTTAATACGCTTATAGCTAATACAAAGGGTGAGGGAGCGCAAAGCGGAGAGGACTTTTGGGTGAAGAGCGAAAGACTTCTATTCACTGCTTATGTTGCTTATATAGTGAAATATTGTGAGGATGATGAGAAAAACTTTATATCACTTCTTGCTATGATAGATGCATCAGAGACAAGAGAAGATGATGAAGGTTATGAGAATGCCATAGATCTAATGTTCAAAGATATTGAGTTTGGAAATAAGGACGAAGGCATAAACAAAGACCCTGATTCCTTTGCAGTAAGGCAGTACAAGAAGTATAAGCTCGCAGCAGGTAAAACAGCAAAATCAATTCTAGTAAGCTGTGGGGCTAGACTTGCGCCTTTTGATATCAAGGAAGTACGTGAGATTACATCGTATGATGAGCTTGATCTTGGCGATATAGGTATTCATAAGACAGCACTTTTTGTCATAATATCAGATACAGATGATTCACTTAATTTCCTTGTGTCCATCATGTACACTCAATTATTTAATCTGCTATGTACCATAGCGGATGATGAGTACGGTGGCAAGCTCCCGGTACATGTAAGGTGTATCTTAGACGAGTTTGCCAACATCGGTCAGATTCCCAAATTCGACAAGTTAATAGCGACAATAAGAAGTAGAGAGATATCTGCAAGTATTATTCTTCAGTCAAAGGCACAGCTAAAGTCCATTTATAAGGATAACGCTGAGACCATCGAAGGTAATTGCGATACCTTTCTTTTTTTGGGTGGAAAAGAAAAATCTACTCTTAAAGACCTTGCTGATGTACTCGGTAAGGAAACAATCGACACCTATAACACCTCTGATACCAGAGGTACATCGCTGTCCTATGGTATGAACTATCAGAAGCTCGGAAGAGAGCTAATGAGCCAAGACAGGCTTGCACTTATGGATGGCGGTAAATGTATATTGCAGGTTCGTGGCGTGAGACCATTCTTTTCAGACAAGGTAGATATCACGAAACACGACATGTATAAAGAGCTTTCAGACTACGATAAGAGAAATGAGTTTGATTTGGAGAAGTATGTTAAGGGATATGGAAAGATGAAGGTTAAGAAGGACACTAAGTTCGTGCACCTCGACCTTACGGGAATTAGGATTCCGGATGAACTTACAGAAGTAGCCAATGAAACTGTTCAAAATATCGTAAGAGAAAAGCTAAAGAATAAAAAACAAGATAAAGGAGAATAAAAACAATGTATTCATTACTTACAAATGCAGCCACAGAGTATTTTGCTGGCTCTAAGTTACTTTCATTTTTAGCGTCACATAAGGGACTTGCACAGTTCCTGATGCTTCTTGATTACACATCATTCCTTAAGAGTGGTGTATCGGCACTTAAGGTAGTTATTATCGCAGTTGGTGGTGGTCTTGCGGTTCTTGGAGTTGTAAACCTTCTTGAAGGATACGGCAATGATAACCCGGGTGCTAAGTCTCAGGGTATGAAGCAGTTCATGGCAGGAGCAGGAGTTATGCTTATCGGAGCGCTGCTTGTACCAAAGCTTTCCGACCTTATCCCGACATCATTATAAAAAGGCATATCCATATATCAAAATTGATAAAAGATATGCCCTTATGTGGTAAAACCTCGCAAGTAAAACCACAGTTACATTATAACATAACTTACAGACTGATGGGTAGTGTATGCAGCCGGCATACAACTACCCATTCTTATAAAGGAGCGAAATATGTTTCAACTAATGCCAGTTTTTCTTGGGCTGTTTGATAAGACAGTTCAGAAGCTTATGAACGGGTTTCGAGACATATTCTACGAGCTTGCGTACAGCAATCTAAGCACTATGCTTAGTGACCTCAATGAAAAGGTAGCGACCATTTCAGGAGAGCTTACAACTTCACCTGATGCATGGCAGGGTGGCACGATTTGGTCTTTGATAGAAAAGATAGCTGAGCAGGTGGCACTTCCCGTTGCTGGTACGGTGTTTACCTTCGTTGTCTTATGGGAACTTATATCTATGCTTATTCAGCCCAATAATCTTGCAGATGTAGATTTTGTGTCAGTTCTTATGAAGTGGCTTATCAAAACCATAGTTGCAGCGTGGTTTATAGCGAACTCACTTACTCTATGTAACTGTTTCTTTGGTATAGGAGCTTCAATGGTCAGCAAAACCACTACAGTTCTTAATACCACAACAGCAGAAAACACATCGGGTTCGACGCTGCTGCAATATCTGACGGATAACTATGGAGACCAGGATGAGGATGCTGACAGCGGTGATGTATCAGGACTTATAAGCCTTACGGTATCTACATGGTTTATTGATATCATCATTAAGTTTATGGGAATCCTTATTACGATTATTCTGTATTCCCGAATGATTTCCATATATCTGCATTGTGCGGTTGCGCCTTTGCCACTGGCTACCATTACAAATCATCAACTGTCAAATATAGGTGTGGGGTATCTCAAAAATGTATTTGCCCTTGCTATGCAGGCAGTTCTGATGATGATATGTGTGGCAATATATGGCGTGCTCGTAGCCAATGTATTTGACCCGACAACTATTGCGATAGATGCCGATAACGGTGTCACAGCAATATCATTACTTACAAAAGCATGTTGGAGTACGGTTGGTATTTCAATACTTTTAGTTTATACGATGTTTAAGTGCGAAGGTATTACTAAGCAGATCTTCGCTATTCAATAATGTGACTTCTGTTCAACTTGAACAGAAGTTGAGGAAAGGAGCAATAAATGGCTTATGTCAGTGTTCCGAAGGATCTGACCAACATAAAGACCAAGTTTGTAGGAAACTTCACGAAAAGACAGTGTATCTGTTTTGGACTTGGTATTCTGGTTGGATTCCCAGGATATTTTATAGCAAGAGCCGCTATTGGTACGACACCTGCATTTTATGTACTATTAGCACTCATGGCTCCCTTCTTTCTGTTTGGAATCATGGAAAAGGACGGGCTTCCTCTGGAGGTCTATCTGATAAATATGATAAGACATAACCTTGCGTATCCCCAGATACGAACCTATGAGTCTGAAAATATTTATTCTTATTATGATGACAGACGTAAGAAAGAAAAACAGATGCAGGTACAGCAAAAATCAAATAGAAATGGGGTGAAAAAGCGTGGCACAAGCAGTAAAACAGCCATACAAAGGCACAGTCGCAGCAGGTAATGTGCAGAGGTTGCCTAAAGGAGCTAAGAACCCCACATATCAGTCAGCCTATCATGGAAATGACAAGGCTAATCCGCTTACGAATCTATCAAGGATACTTGTTGAGAGAGTGGATAAGAGGAAAGCACCAAGTACGGTACTTGACACCTTACCGTTTGAAGAAATCTATTCAGATGGACTCTGTAAGGTAGAGGGTAATTACTATACCCGTATGGTGCAATTTTATGATATCAATTATCAGCTCGCACAGAATGATGAGAAGCAGCATATCTTTGGCGAGTATTGCCAGTTTCTTAACTACTTTGATGAGACCATACACTTTCAGTTCTGTTTTATCAATCAGAAGGTGGATATGGAGGAATATAAAAAGGTCATTACCATACCGGAGCAGGATGATGAATTT
>JAFUEG010000015.1 GCA_017464045.1 Lachnospiraceae bacterium | reverse complement strand
TTCGTATGATTGAATTAAACCCGCTCACACCTTGGGGAATTGATTTAAGAGATGTGTATTTTATACAGTTGTTTTTGATTTACCTTGCATTTCTTCCGGATATAGAGGTAGGAGTCAGGGAGCAGAGCTTTGCAATTCAAAATACGAAAAATGCTGCTCACTATGATTTAAAGACAGTAAATGTAATTACTCCGGATAACCGTACTCTATGGGTAGCCGATGCAGCCTGCGAATTTTTATATGAAATGAAAAAGTTCTATGAGGGTTTGGAGGATTATGAGGGTGAAGCCCAAAAAGAGAACGGTTTAAAGATATCGGAGGTTATTGATTTCCAGATAAGTAAATTTGAAAATGCCGAAAACAGATATGCATGGAAGATAAGGAGACAGTTCGGCGGAGGATTTGTGGAAAAGGGACTCAGACTTTGTAAGGAAAGAGAAGGATAAGGCTGCTTAAGAGCTCTTTGAGAAAAGAGAAGGATGAGTATGCTTAAGAGTTCTGTGATATGGGTGAAAAAGTGAGCAAGTGTGTTGACATGTTAACTTATTTAAGTTAAAGTATTATTTGTCTTTTGTTGATAATATTTGTATGAGTAAATATATATTTTTCATGTTTTATATGAGCTAATACAAGTTACAAGATAATAATACTAAGAGGAGAAATAAGATGAACGATAAATATGTCAGCCCATTATCAGAAAGATATGCAAGCAAGGAGATGCAGTATATCTTTTCACCGGATATGAAGTTTAAGACCTGGAGAAGACTCTGGATCGCTCTTGCCGAGACAGAGATGGAGCTTGGATTAAAGGATGAAAACGGCAATCCGAGAATTACAAAGGAACAGATAGATGGGCTCAAAGCTCATGCTGAAGATATAAATTATGATGTGGCAAAGGCGCGTGAAAAGGAAGTACGTCACGATGTTATGAGCCATGTATTTGCTTACGGTCAGCAGTGCCCAAATGCAGCAGGTATTATCCACCTTGGTGCAACAAGCTGTTATGTAGGTGACAATACTGATGTTATAGTTATGACAGAGGCACTTAAGCTTGTAAGAGTCAAGCTTATAAATGTTATAAATGAGCTTTCAAAGTTTGCTGATAAATATAAGGATTTACCTACGCTTGCATTTACACATTTTCAGCCTGCACAGCCAACAACAGTAGGTAAGAGAGCTACACTTTGGATGCAGGAACTTTTACTTGACTTAAGTGATATAGAGTATATGATAGACCAGCAGAAGCTGCTTGGATCAAAGGGTACGACAGGTACTCAGGCAAGCTTCTTAGAGCTTTTTGACGGAGATCATGAAACAGTAAAAAAGATAGATGGAAAGATAGCAGAAAAAATGGGATTTAAAGCATGCTATCCTGTATCCGGACAGACCTACTCACGTAAGGTTGACGCAAGAGTGTTAAATGTACTTTCCGGAATTGCCATGAGTGCTCATAAGTTCTCAAATGATATAAGACTTCTCCAGCACTTAAAGGAGATTGAGGAACCATTTGAAAAGAATCAGATTGGTTCATCAGCTATGGCATACAAGAGAAATCCTATGAGAAGCGAGAGAATCGCATCCCTTGCCAATTATGTTATGACGGATGCGTTAAATCCCGCTATAACTGCAGCAACACAGTGGTTTGAGAGAACCCTTGATGATAGTGCTAACAAGAGAATTTCCATACCTGAGGGCTTCCTTGCTATAGACGGAATCCTTGATTTGTATTTAAATGTTGTAGACGGACTTGTAGTATATGATAAGGTTATCTATCAGAGATTTATGAAGGAAATTCCATTCATGGCTACTGAAAATATAATGATGGATGCTGTAAAGCGCGGAGGAAACCGCCAGGAGCTTCATGAAAAGATTCGTACATATTCCATGCAGGCAGGAGAGCAGGTTAAGAAGTACGGTAATGAGAATAATCTTATTGATTTGATAGCTGCCGATGAAGCATTTGGAATGAGTAAGGAAGAGATAGTTAAGATACTCGAGCCAAAGAATTTTGTCGGACGTGCACCGGAGCAGACAGCAGAATTTTTGGCTGAGGTTGTTAAACCGATACTTGATGCCAACGCAGATATCCTTGGTGTTAAGGCAGAGATTAATGTGTAAATTCCGGTTTATCAGAGCAAGGGTCGGCAGGATATAAAGGGTGTAACTGCCGGAGTAGGTTTCTTCAGGGTGCTTATCATATATAAGGTCTTCGAAGGACACGCTCTCGCGTAGGCTTTCGACGCAAGCACACTAACCTCAATATAATTTCAGAAAAAGGGATTAAAATCATTTTTGCATAAATGCAAATGTTTTTAATCCCTTTTCCTTCATTATATTTCGCTAAGTGTACGCGTCGTTAAACGGTCCTTCTAAAGACCTATATATGATATCGCTCCCATTTATTTTTTCTTCCGGCAGTTACACCCATATCCTGCCGACACGCTGCGCGTGATGTAAATCGTGACTTTGATTTTTCTAAACCGGTAACAAATCTTGATTTTTTGCAACCTTTGTTACCAGTTTGCCTTCTTTTGTTGCTTTGATTTTTCTAAACTGGTAACAAATCTTGATTTTTTGCAGCTTTTGTTACCAGT
>JAFUEG010000316.1 GCA_017464045.1 Lachnospiraceae bacterium | reverse complement strand
TGTTTCTGTCAAGTAATCGTTGGCACGATTCTTATCTCATAAAAAATCTTTATATAAAGTTACCCGTCTGGGTACTTTTATTCATTAGCTGCTTAATCATCATTTATCATGCATGTATGCTCCTGTCAAGGGTGCGAAGCATCGCATAGCGACTGTAGCCCTTGACAGGGCATACAGTGCATGATTCTTTATTGTTAAGCAGCTAATGAATATATATGCTTCGCCTTATATTCCAGCAAGGTTTTTCCATACTTCATGTGCATTTCCTTCTACTGATTCGTATAGATATAACAGATTACCTTTTACTGGATATTCATAACCTTTTCCTGTTTTGGATTTTACCTTTGCCGCTGTCAGCATTTCTTTTTCTATCTGTTTTAATGCTGACATTTCAAACCTCGGCATTTTTAACTTTAAAGCTACTTCGTTAAGTTTTCCACTACATTTCTTTGCAAGTATTTTTGCAAGATTATTACCGCCTTTTATGCTCCAACTTGTATGGTTATGTTTCATACGCTTTGCTATTACACTCCAAACATGGTTTTCCATTGTACCCATATTTCTGTACTTTAAACCTTCTTCATTTTCCGGCAGTTTTAGATTCCTTTCATTGTACGGTATTAAACCTTCTTTATTATTTTTAAAGTATGTTATCAGCCTATCGGCTTTTTCAATTTCATCTTCATCCGTTAGACTGTTCTTGTATATTTCCAGATATTCAAACATTCCATCAAGGTTATGCTCTTTTAAATATATATGGATATCATTTACGAATCTTGGATATGGTATATTTTCTCTTATTGCCTTGTTTTTATGAAAAGGATCTAATTGAAACACTGTATCCCATTCACTGATATTTTTTACCCATTCTGCTCCGTCTGCATTCATTATTCTTATATCCGTCTCATCAAGATTATAGGTTTGTGCTATCGTTGCCTCCCGATAATCCTGAAATTCTTTTGAATTTGAAAATCCTGCTACCACAACTTTTCCATCCAACGCATACCTGTCTTTTCCTGTTTCTTTCCAACCATCATATGCTATACCAACCTTTATTTCGCCTTTTTTATTCTTCTCTCTTTGTAGTTTTACATATACTCCGTCAGTTTCTTCAAAAAGAACCGGAGCTTCTTTCTCTCCTTTTACAAGACCTTTCTTATGCGCTTTTACAAGTTTTTGTTCATCTTCACAGACCTTTTCACCAAGTGCCTGAATAACGTTCCATACGCCCATTGCACTTATACATTGTCCCGTCATTTCGGTTATCTTTTCAGCAGTCTCACGATATGACATTTCGGTGATATTAGATACCATCTGTTCTGCCATATTTATTGATATCAAGCCTACTCCTGATATTTCAAGCTGTTCGTCAAGAAGAAAAACAAACTTTGAAAGACCATCTTCTCTTGTTACCTGATAGACTCTTCTTTCATATTCAACTTCTCCATAAACGGTTTTTACGGTTGTTTTTTTCTTTCCTTTATTTCGATATGCAGCCTTGTCTCTCGTTTCCATAAGGTAAGTATCATAGCGTTCCAGGAATTCTCTTGTATACTCCTGACCAAATTTGCATATCATTTTAAAAGTTTTTTCTTCAAAGTCCTTGAAAGTTAATCCATTTTCGTATAGCATAGTATTCATCTCATAGATATCTCCTTATCATTAGTCTTTAGCAAACTTAATAATAAGATTTATTTATGAGATATGGAAGAGGCCTCGTGCCTCTTCTTTTATTTTTTCTCTTATTGCCAACTAAAATTATACTTTAAGTACTGTATTTCAGGCACTTTTTATGTCAAAAAAAATCACAAATTGTGCAACAAAAAACAGCTGTCACAAAACGTGACAGCCATTTCAAGCTTTAACTCAATGATATAACAAATCCCAATTCATAATTTTGTACTAAAAAAACTACAGAATATATTTAAATAGGTACGATGTTACGTGATTAAGTTGTAACTATTTGATAACAGTTACATTAGTTGCCTGAGGTCCCTTTGCACCATCAACAACTTCGAATTCAACAGACTGATTCTCTTCAAGAGTCTTAAAACCTTCCATGTTAAGACCTGTAAAATGAACAAATACATCCTGTCCATTTTCATCTGTGATAAATCCAAAGCCCTTTTGGTTATTGAACCATTTTACTGTACCTTTTGCCATGATAAGCCCTCCAAAATATAAAATCTTGCATATTTTTATGCTACTCTAAAATAGCACATTGTTTAATTTTAGTCAAGTCGTTAAATCATTTTTGTCATATCATCAAATAACTTTTATTCCATCTTTCAGACTGTACAAATATAAGTTATCCGATAAAAAATCTATTTTCGGCACAACTGTCCTATTTGCCTCTCTTATATACATTTTTAAAGATTCTTCATCCTCACCCAGGCCTTTTGGAACAAGAATCAACTCATGTATACTCGAAGGGATAATATAATAATCAGTATTATTATCCCTGCAAAAATTGTCAAGAATATCTTTATACGTAATATATGCTGCTCCATTTATACCATACTCATTTGTTAGAACATACATACCATTGTCAGGTATATAAATGTCCCTTGTATTCCAAATCCGAAAAATCTCTGATAGTCTTTTCAGTAAAGGCGGAAACAACCTTTTAGTATTTTGATATGCTATTTTATACAAAGAATGTGTATTGAGTCCCCAACTATCCATCAAAACATTTTTTACAATTGCAGAAGAAATTTCTTTATCATCCTTGTGAACAAGATATCTGAAAGTTATAGCCATATCCATAAATGGTATAAACGGACAATCCTCTAATCGTACTTTGTTTTTTTCATAATTTACAACCTTTATAAAGACATTATCATTGTATTTTTCAAGTTTATCCGCTTCTTTTTCTGTACGTTCAAGCTTTCCAATTGAATTTTTATAATTTTCATAAATAAGCTTAACTATTGATTCCATGCTTTTCCCCTGTTTATATAAGCCATAATAATAATCCATATAAATCGTTGGTGCAGTATCAATTTTTTTTAAAGAAATAACAATCCCCTTATACACGACACCATTATTTTTTACCACATCTTGATCATATATCTCATCAACATCGAACGTGGAAAGATAATCTCTTATTCTGTCACATACCTGTAGAGTAAATTCGTTTAAATCCATATTACATCTCCTATCTCATATTTAATTTTTAGGGGAAATTTGAAATTATAATTTTTACAAAGACAAAATAATTATATTCTTGAAACAATTGTATTTCAAGCGTAAAAAAAGCACCAATGTATCCAAAAGTTTACATTGATGCTATAAAACACATATATTTACATGATTTATTAAATATGAAATTATACAATCTTTTTTAAAAGTTCTAAGAATGTTTCCATCTCTTCTCTTCTTCCTATAGTAACTCTTAAATAGTTATCTATACGAGGCTTGTTAAAATATCTTACAAATATTTTTTCTTCTCTTGACTTTTCAAAAATCTCCTTAGCAGATATTTTTTTATGCGTTATAAAAAGAAAATTTGCTGCTGAAGGAAGCACTTTAAATCCAATCTTTTCAATCTCAAGTCTAAACCATTCTCTTGTTTCAATAACCTTAGCTACCGTTTCCTTAAAATAATCATCATCCTTTATGCTTTCTGCCCCTAAAATAATCGAAGGCATATTCATGGTATATGAATTATATGAAAACTTTACATCATTCATATATTTTATAAGTTTCTCATCCCCCATCGCATAACCGATACGAAGTCCTGCCATAGAACGCGATTTGGAAAATGTTCTTACCACTAAAAGATTGTCATATTTATTTATCAAAGGCAGTGCACTCTCTCCTCCAAAATCCACATATGCCTCATCAACAATAACCACAACATCCTGATTATGTTTTACTAAATCTTCAATAAATGAAAGTGATCTGGCTATACCTGTAGGCGCATTTGGATTTGCCAAAACTACTCCACCGTTATCCTTATAATAATCCCCGGCTCTTATATTAAAGTCTTCATCAAGTGCGGGCCGTTCATAAGGTATGCCAAGAAGCTCAGCCCATACATCATAAAATGAATATGTAATATCCGGAAAAAGTATGCTTTTATCCGAATTAAAAAATGTCATAAATGCCATAGCGAGTACATCATCAGAACCTACTCCCACAAACACCTGACTGCTTTTCAATCCATGATAATTGGCTATTGCATTCACTAAAAGAGCTGCCTTATCATCCGGATAAAGTCTTAATCTCTCCAGCTCAACAGCTTTTGCTAAAACCTTTGGTGATGGCGGATATGGGTTTTCATTGGTATTTAATTTAATTATGTTTTTTTCCTTAGGCTGTTCTCCCGGTACATACGGTTCAACCCTTCTTACATTTGCTTCCCAAGTTGACATCGTTTTCCTCCTAACCGAATTAATTACCTCTTAAGTTAATCTAACAATAATTTTTACTACTTAAAGCTACTTTAATCTCTTCAATATCTCAAGGACATACTTCCAATATCTTTTTGTGCTTTCTATATATAACTTTTCATCCGTAGTATGAATCGCCTCCATACGAGGTCCGATAGATACACAGTCAAGTTCCTTTATCTTTCCTGAAAATATACCACATTCAAGACCTGCATGCACAGCCTCTATGTTAGGTTTTTTACCAAACAAATCCACATATGCATCATACATTACGTCTCTCAACACGGAATCTTTCTTGTATTCCCAAGCCGGATAATCTCCGGATATAGTTACTTCGCCATCAAATGCTTTTACAAGACACTCTATAGTATCAATAAGCTCTTCCTTTTCCGATCCGATACTGCTTCTGACAGAAAAGCTCATTTCAATTTCTCTTGTCATAGCTATCTTTTCCGTATTCATAATGCCAAGATTGAGAGATGTCTCAACAAGCCCATCTATTTCATGACTCATTTTTCTTACACCGTTTGGAAGCGCAACCAGAAGTGCAATTACATCATCCGTAGGATTCTTATAATCAGCATAAAAGTTTACCATATCCTCATCCGGAGTCTCATCACTAAGCTTAATTTGTTCAACATTGAGACATATCTCCTTATCAGTTACGTCATATTCATGCTTTAATATTTTATTAAGTGATTTTATTATGTCACATATGATTTTATATATAAAATCAACCTGTTCCTTAGTATCTTCTTCAAGATATACATCAAATACAGCATATGATTCTTTAGGAATTGCATTATCCTTAAGTCCTCCAAAAATATCTACCAAATTAAAATATACATCCTCGGATTTATTTAAATAATTTAGTGCTCTTCCCAGCACCTTATCGGCATTTGCACCCTGCTTATTAATCTCTATACCGGAGTGACCACCTGTAACACCTGATACGCTAATCTTAATC
>JAFUEG010000315.1 GCA_017464045.1 Lachnospiraceae bacterium | reverse complement strand
CCTGGCGACCATATTTTCAAAAGGCAGCATACCATCTATATTTAAGTATTCCGTTCCTGTTATAAAATTTCTTATATCAGAATTATCTCCCGTAAGCTGATAGTCTATAAGATGACATCTGTTAAAAAGATATCCATCATTTACCACACCATCATACTTTATCATATGCCAACCTGATGGTTTTATATCCCCTATTTCACCACGTTCTTCAACCGGCATGATATCCGTACCTATACATGCAATTGCAACTCCACATCTTCCATATTCATCAAGCTCACTAAAACTTTCAAAAGAAGTATTCTTCATATCGGAATCTGTAAAAAAAGGGGCATTATAATTCACCTGAACATAAGGTTCCTCTTCATATTCAGGAATTTCCTCACCATTTATTATTATGCCTGCCGTAGATACATTTTCAGGCAAAAATAAAGCATTTGCATTGATATTGTTATCAGAGCTATTTAAATCATCCTCCAGCATATTACCGCTGTCGTTTACGGAGTCAGTATTTGTAGCCTCCAACTCATTTTCATTTGAACCTCTTTTTATTACAAGCTGGTCATCATCCTTCTTTTTTCCTGATATTATTATTAATATTATATATGCTGCTATAATTAATATAACTATAGGTAAGATGATTTTGATTTTTTTCATTTTTGTTCTCCAAAGATTATTAATAATAAAGAAACTACTATATGTAGTATTATAACCCCTGAAATATACAAAATGCAAGAATTATGAATGTATTTTTTAGCTATTTTTACATATTTTTTAAATAATGTAGAAATATATTAATTTTAATTCTCTTTTATCAAGGGTAAACCTTGTGACTTCCACCAAAATATGATATACTTCACAAGTCCTTAAATTTATAAAAAAAGATGAATATAAGGCTTTGTTTTATGTAATAAGCTTATATTTATATAATGTTTATTTATTAAGGCTATACAATAAAAACTTACGTTAGGAGGAAGCTTATATGTGGGCTTACGAAAGTGTATTTTATCAAATTTATCCTTTAGGTTTTTGTGGTGCACCTTTTGAAAATGACGGGATACTTACTCATAGAATCGAAAAGGTAAATGACTGGATTCCTCATATGAAAAAGCTTGGTGTCAACGCAATTTATTTTTCTCCTGTATTTGAATCGGATACACATGGATACAATACAAGAGATTACTCAAAGATTGATACCCGTCTTGGAACAAATGAAGATTTCAAAGAATTATGTAACAATCTCCACGAAAATGGTATTAAGGTTGTGCTTGATGGTGTATTTAATCATGTCGGAAGAGGCTTTTGGGCATTCCAGGATGTTCTTTCCAAAAGATGGGACAGTCCTTACAAGGATTGGTTTCACATAAGTTTTGATGGCAATTCCAATTATAATGACGGTCTTTGGTACGAGGGTTGGGAAGGCAATTATGACCTTGTAAAGCTTAATTTAAGAAATGAAGCCGTCATACAGCATATTTTTGAAAATGTAAAGAAATGGATTGAAGAATTTGATATTGATGGTTTAAGACTTGACGTAGCATACTGTCTTGATCATGACTTTATCAGAAGATTAAGAAGCCATTGTGATGGACTTAAAGATGAATTTTTGTTACTTGGAGAATTGCTCCATGGCGACTATAATGTCTTTGTAAATGATGGTATGCTTCACAGTGCTACAAACTATATGTGTTATAAGGGACTTTATTCAAGCTTTAATTCCATGAATATGTTTGAAATTATTCATAGTCTCTTGCAGCAGTTTGGTCCTGAGGAATGGACCAGATATAAAGGTAAGCATTTCCTTTCATTTGTAGACAATCATGATGTAACAAGGGTTGCAAGTATACTTACCAATAAAAATCATCTTCCACTCATATATGCTCTTGCCTTTGGCATGCCTGGTTTTCCATGTGTTTACTATGGAAGTGAATGGGGTGCTGAAGGACGAAAGGAAGAAGGCGATCCTTCATTGCGAAGAAGTTATGATGCTCCGGAATGGAACGAGCTTACCGACTGGATAGCAAAGCTTGCCGAAGCTAAGAAAAACAGCAAGGCACTTAACTATGGCGGTTTCCGTTCAGTAGTTCTTACCAATCATCAATGTATCTTTGAAAGAAAGGTTGACGACGAACGTGTCCTTGTAGCCATCAACGCAAGTGATGCCCCATATACTGCACACTTTGATGCAGGCTGTGGTATGGCTGTTGATTTAATTACAGGTGCTCCTCACGACTTTGGAGGCGGCTCAGAGCTTCCACCATACAGTGCCTACTTCTGGAAGATGGAGCGATAAATTCCGGTTTATCGGGGAAAGGGCGGCAGTTACACCCATATCCTACCACCCTCTGATCGATAACTCGAAATTTGTTATCGGTTTATGAAAAATCAAAACAACATAAGAAAGCAAACTAGTAACAAAGGTTGCAAAAAATCAAGATTTGTTACCGGTTTATGAAAAATCAAAACAACATAAGAAAGCAAACTGGTAACAAAAGCTGCAAAAAATCAAAATTTGTTACCGGTTTATGAAAAATCAAAGCAACAAAAGAAGATAAACTGGTAACAAAAGCTGCAAAAAATAAAGATTTGTTACCAGTTTAGAAAAATCCAAGCAACAAAAGAAAGCAAACTGGT
>JAFUEG010000314.1 GCA_017464045.1 Lachnospiraceae bacterium | reverse complement strand
TATCATCAATAATTATATGGTTCTTCTCAAGCTTCGGAACCGTAAACGGAAAGTTCGGTATGGTTGATGACTTATTTGAGGATGAGAGCGTTGCAACCGAGGCAGAGATTGAGAGAATCGCAGACAAGATGGATATACCTGTTGAGGATGTAGCACCTATGGATGCATCACTTCTTGCAAGCGTAGGTAACGGTGCATCAATTATATTTAAGCCGCTTGGATTTGGTCAGTGGAAGCCTACAGTAGCAACCGTAACAGGACTTGTTGCTAAGGAAGAGGTTGTCGGTACATTTGGTGTGCTTTACAACTACGATGACCAGGACGGTGAGGAAGAGCTCGAAGAAAACGGTGATCAGATCTGGGATAGAGTAGCAGCTGATTACACCAAGCTTTCAGCCTTCGCATTTATGATATTTAACCTTCTCTGCGCACCATGTTTCGCAACGATGGGTGCTATAAAGAGAGAGATGAACAATGCAAAGTGGACATGGGCAGCAATCGGATTCATGTGCTTGTGGGCATATGTGCTTGCACTCATCACCTACCAGATTGGAAACCTTATCGCAAATGGCGTATTTGGATTTGGTACAGTAGTTGCATTTGCACTTGTCATCTGCCTTATCTACTTACTTTTCAGAAAGGGCTACCAGCCTGACGAACATACAAAGTCAGTAACAAGCGTAGACGCAGCTGATAAGTAAAGATTCCAAATTTGGTAATAAGTAACCCTTTTTATATTATTACATCTCAATGAGGATTAGACATAATACTCACGAGGACTCCGGGCTTATTTTGTAATAAGTCCGGATGTTTTATATCTGTGTGTATGTATTTTTGTTCATATGTCTGACCGTATATAAAAATATACACGCAAAGCACGCTGTCGCTTAACGCTTTGCTTAGTATATTTTTATATACAGTCAGACATAATATGAGTAATTGATTAATGACAATAATTAATATTCAATTGACATGTAAATAGAAGTAGTTATAAGATAATGAAAATGATTTTGGAGGTGGCTCATGGGTACGATAGTTGTACTTGCAGTTATTTTGCTTATAGTTTTTTTCTGCATAAAAGATATAGTAAAATCACATAAGTCCGGCGGAAGCTGCAGTTCGTGCTCAAGTAAGGGTTCATGCAGCGGCTCATGTTCTGACTGTGGCGGAGACGGAGAAATACTGGTTACTGTAAAGAGAAGAAAAAATTAGCATTCATAGATGTATGACTATATATTCAGGTGCTAAGCATAGCGTGAGCGACAGCGAGCTATGTGTACCTGAATATATAGTCATACATCATGATGAACATAATGGAGGACAGATATGTATCAAACGATTGCTAAGGTTGACGGAATGATGTGCAATATGTGCGAGTCACATATTAATGAAATGATAAGAAAAAAATTTGTTGTTAAAAAAGTTTCATCATCTCATAAAAAGAATGAAACAGTTATAATAAGTGATAAGCCAATATCTAAAGATGAGTTAGAGGCAGGGTTATCAGAGATGGGATATCACTGCCTTGATGCTAAAAGTGAGGAGTATGTAAAAAAGGGACTTTTTAAGAAATAAACAATTTTTCACATGATTTATGTGACAAGAATTATGTCCCGTGACACAAAATTTTTGGAGGAAAATGATGAGCAGAATTAAAAAAATATATGCAAGCGAAATTGTTGCGGTTGCATATACCGGAAGTGAGATACAGAATTTCGAACAGGGCGAAGCATTTTGGATATATGCGGTTGATGGTGATAAGATTGTTCGTACACAGATTCTTTCACTTTATCCCAAGAATCTTAAGGATGCGATAGATAAATTTAATCTGTGTGCCATAGATGTGCTCATATGTAAAAATTATACTTCCAAATCTATGGTGGAATTGAAAAAATCAGGATTTAAAATCTATACCTTTGACGGTGGTGCCAAGGCAGCGGTCAAGAAATATGCGGAAGGCATGCTCAATGAAATGTAAATTAATGAAACAATAAAATATAGAATGATGAAATATATCACATGATACAGGGATGATACTTATCAAATATTTTAAGATACACGCATAGAGAACAACGTTGCTCATGCTATGCTTAGAATCTAAAATACGCTTATAAGTATCATCCCTGTATTTTGCACATTATTATAAAAAGATTGGGTTTTAGTTGACTTATTTGTCCGGTTTTTCCGGAGGAGTTCCGCCGTTATCTCCTGAAGGCTTTTCCGGAGGAGTTCCGCCGTGTTCACCGGAAGTTCCATCAGGCTTTCCGCTTCCGTCTGAACTGCCTGAAGCATCACCCGGCATGCCGTCCGGTGCTTCGCCATCAAACATATCCGACTCGCCGGAACTGTTTTCTGATACTATCTCTATGGCTTCTCCTGTGCTGTCAGATCCCTCGGTGTAAACCTCGCCGTTTACATATAGGATGTGACCGTTTAAATTAATATTTCCTGCAACACATGTGAGAGAAGTTATATATGAATCATCTGTAAGTGTCCAAGTTGAAGTTTCGTCCAACTCGACATAAACCTCACCTGCTGTAGCATCAGAATTGATGGCACCTACAAAAGCAGTTTCATTTGTCAGATAAAGGTTTAAAGTGGAAACATCATCGACTATCATATCACCGTTAATATTTTGATTTGTTGCTGTGAGTGCAACTTTTCCACCGTTTGAACCACTGTTGCCCCAACCTGCTGCTGCAGCTCTTAAAAATACACCGTCGGAATCGTTGTTGGTTATGATGACATCCTCAAGATTGATTGTGCATGCGGTGTTGTTTACGAAAAATATATCGCCGTTTGCATTGGTGAGAGAACCGCCTGTCATATTAAATGAAGAGGTGCCGTTTGCAGCATCGCCTGACATGGACTGGTATATCATAACCGCCTGATAGGTGTCGGATTTATCACTGTTTTTAGTGTTGTTATCAGCAACAAGTTCGCAGTCGTTTAATGTTACAGAATTTTTTCCTTCAACAACTACACCCTGAGATGCGGTTGATTCAAGATAAGAGTCGGAAACCGTTATGTCAGCTGTAGAATATATAACAGGTGAGCCGGTTCCGGAGGTTTTGTAATAACCACCTTCCACATTTACGGTTCCGCCGCCTCTGTCGGAACGGATGGCAGCCGAAGAATTGCCTGAAGTATTGATAGTAAGGTTACTTGCGTTCATGGTTCCGCCGCCTGTGGTCATAAGACCGCCGGAGCAGTTACCGCTTGTTTCGATAACCGAATCGGATATGTTGACTGTTGTACCTTCACCATAGGAAAATACTCCGTTTGCATGAGTGCCGTCTGACTCAACATAGATACCTGACAATGTAAGAGTTGCGCCGTTTGTTGCAAAGATAGCTGCGTTTTCACCGTAGAAATCTGCTTCATCACCATCTGCTTCACCGGTTTTATAAACTGCTATATCAGAATAATCTGCGTCACTTCCGTCAGCTGTTATAGCATGAGAACCGTCACCGTCATCCTCGTAGTTTTCAGCAATATTTATATCATCAAAAGTAAGATGATTGTTCTTATAACTGTTCGCTGTGGCAGTTCCGTTTATTTCGCTTACGTCACTGCCGGTATACGAAGCTTCATTTTCATCAGTTGTATCTTTATTGTCGGAATCTCCATCGATGCTGTCATCATTTTCCGAAACCGCTTCAACAACTTCGGTGCTCTCAAGCTGTTGACTGTCTGATTCTTTCTTTGCTGCACATCCCCAAAGGCTTGTCATAATAAGACTTCCTACCAGAAACAGTGCCAAGCTGTTGCCGTGCTTATTACTTTTATTGTTTTCATTATGTTCATATTTTTTCTTGTTTTCGTTATGTTCATTATTCATATGCCTTACCTCCTTAAATATAAGCTGATATTTCAAATTTTTATTTTGATTATTAAATCATCAACCTATTGATTCCTTATCGTTTTGGGCTGCCCCTTTTCCTTAATCTGAGGTAAGTATATAATGTGAACCTTAGTTGAACCTTAAAAAAAAATTAATTTTTGAAAAAAGATAAATGATAATAAATTAAATAAAAATAAAGTTGTGTACCGGATTAATCAGATACACAACTTTACAAGGTTTTCATTTTAAAGGATTACGCCATTTTTTTTAAGCAGTTCTCGTGCGGTATCGATGGAATCGATGCCTTCTTTATTTTTAATAGGTGCAAATTCTTTTTCACGATTTATCTCATATGCAAGGCATGAGTCCATAGCATGAATCAGGTCAAGCGCCAGCGTTTCATACTTGTATGCATTTACAGAATCAGGCGTAACAAAGGTGCCATCATAATCCATATAGGGAACAGCCTTTTTTACTATATGAAGAGGCATGTCCGAATCAAGAGTATGTGTAAGTTTTTTTACCGGAAAAAGATAATTAAGTATAACGCCGTATCCGTAGGCGTATGTACCGTCTGGATTTTTCTCATTCATCATCTTTTCTGAAAGCTCGTAGTATTCGATTATGTGAGGCATGCCCGACATAGTACATATTGCACCGACTTTTTCATCCGGAGCTGCTTTTGCAACAACCTTTGCACCACATGTTTTGCCGCTTTTTATGGTTGCTCCTAAAAATACCGGGTCAGCTATGCCCTGAAGGACATTATCAACAGAAAATACATTTATCCACTCTATAGGAGAGTTAAGTATTTTATCTAAAAGCCCGTTTCTTTCCATAGATGAAAACCATCCACCGTTTCCGTTAGGTGATATACAGATTTCGTCATCTGACGCAAGAAGTATGTTACCTTCAAAATCTGTTACAGGATTGGATTCCTGTATGAAAAATGTTATAAAGTCAGGATTATATCCAAAATAATCATGTTCCTTGAAAAAATTTATGGTTTCTTCGTTGTTGATGGAACTTGTCATTATGCAGAAAGGAATAAAACAGCCGGCTTTTTTTACAACTTTCATGGTGTTATTAATCAGGCATTCAAATATATATAAATCTCTGTTAATTCCAACATTAAACATACCCTTTGGGTGGTCATATCCAAGACGAGTGCCCTGACCTCCGGCGAGAAGAACAAGAGCAAGTTTGCCATCACGTATGGCGTCAAGACCGTAGGTTTCATAATCGGAAATGCCTTCATTTATGACATCTGAACGCAAAATATCTATTGGCTTTATATCATCGGCCTGGTTATATGATTTGTGAGGAGCCAGAAAAGACCAGTCAATTTTATCAATCTGATCAATTATCTTTTCTTTTTTTTCATTGTCAAGTGAGTTAATATAAGAAATTAGCTTGTACTGATTATACTTTTTTAAAATAGTTTCGTTAAAAGTAATTTTATGATTTGTTTCATTCATAATTAAAGAATTCTCCCTTAATAAGCAAAATATAGTATGAATTAAGTATAGTATAAACTTAGTTTATTATAAAAAAATATTTTTTATAAATTGATGCATAAGTAAGTTTGTTTATCAAATATGAATATACTATAATTCGACAAAACTGGCAATCTTATTTTGGATTTATTAACGTTTTCATACAAAAAAGGCTTCTTATATATACATATATTTTGACTTTTTAACATGTATATGATAATGTAATTTTGTACGTGTTGCTTTAACCTTATACATGTTATTTACATAGGTAATTACTCGTATAAAAATGATATTATAAATAATAATATTTTTGTACATACGGTTTTGTACATATTGAAAAGTTATATTTATATACAAAGTTTAAAGGTGAAAAGGCATCTGTTAAGATGAATTTTTTAAGTTTGAAGTTTTTACTTTTTTTTGTAATATTATTTGTGATTTACTATATAGTTCCTAAAAAGTACAGATATATAATAATTTTTATAGGAAGCTATATTTTCTATGGTTCATATAGTGTAAAATTTCTAGGCATATTAATTGTGACAACAGTTATCACATACATAGGAGGACTGCTGCTTGAAAAGAATCCTTCACGTGGGATATATGCTATATTTTTTATAATTAATATAGCTGTTTTGGCGGGATTTAAATATACAAATTTTGTTATAGAAAATATTAATAAGATTGCATCGGCGAATTTAAGAGAACTGAATATAATACTTCCTGTCGGACTTTCATTTTATATATTTCAGTCAACCACATATCTGGGAGACATCTATAGAAAAGGGTTTAAGGCGGAAAAAAATATCATAAGATATGCAGCTTTTGTCTCGTTTTTCCCAACAATTCTTTCGGGACCTATACAAAAATCAAGAAATCTTTTACCGCAGATAAAAAATCCTGGTGATTTTGATGCTGACCGTGCAACAGCGGGATTTATACTTTTTTCATGGGGATTTTTTGAAAAGACAATGATTTCAAACAGATTGGCTGTGATTATAGACCAGGTATATAATAATTATGCGGTATACAGTGGTATGTATTATCTGATTGCAGCAGTTAGTTTTTCACTTTATATCTATGCGGATTTTTCTTCTTACTCTGACATGGCAAGAGGAATATCAAAGATGCTTGGCATTGAGGTTGACAGAAACTTCAACAATCCATATATATCAACTACAACAGGTGAGTTTTGGAACAGATGGCATTCGAGTTTAAATGAGTGGTTCGTGGAAAATATATATATACCTCTTGGCGGAAACCGTAAAGGAAAGCTTAGAAAATATATTAACATGATGATAGTGTTTTTTATAAGCGGATTGTGGCATGGGGCTGATTGGAACTTTATTGCATGGGGTGTTATAAATGGTTTGTTTGTTGTAATCGGACAGATGCTCAAACCTGTAAAAAGCAAAATATATACATCCATAAAGGTTGATGAGGAAGCACAGAGCATAAGATTTATAAGACAGGCCGTTACATTTTTGCTTATAACGATTACCTGGGTATTTTTCAGAAACGGTATATGGGAGTCTTTGCACATTATAAGACGTATGCTTTTCTTTGAGCCAAGCAGAATATTTAATCCTGATTTGCTCAATCTTGGCGGAGATACTGCAAAAACATTTTTAACAATATTTGCAGTTATAATATTTATTATAGTACAGTTAAAAAGAAAAGACGAGTCAAAGAGCTATGAGCTCTTTAAAAAGCAGCCGATGCTCCTTAGGGCTATGCTTATAGCATTGGTTTTATGTGTAAGTATATTTGCATCATTTTCCGGCAGTACGGAATTAAATACAAAGTTCTTGTATTTTAACTTCTAGACATGAAATTAGATTATAACTAAAGGATATATCTTTAGATGTATTAATGAATTTTGACTGAGGGCAATTTGCTTTAAACAGAGGGTTTGTATGAAAAAATTTATAGGATTTGTTTTAACCACAGTATTATTTACGATTATATTTATGGAATGTATCATAATGGGAATTCTTAAATTTCC
>JAFUEG010000313.1 GCA_017464045.1 Lachnospiraceae bacterium | reverse complement strand
GTCTTACCAAAACGTCTCGGTCTTGTAAACAGTGTTACCTTACCGCCTTTTTCTATTACATCATAAATGAGCATTGTCTTATCAATGTAATACATATCTTCATCTATAAATTCTTTGTAATTCTCATATCCTATGCCAATCTTTTTCACTCTTTACATCTCCTCATGAAAAACACTAAAATCATTATTAACGCTTTCCTAAACTCTAACACAAAAAGGCTGAAATATCAATAAAAACAAGGACCATGCAACCATCTTTTAAGGTAGTTACACAGTCCTTTGATTTTTTATATTCTTTTTTATATATGCAATTATACAATTATCCGGTATGCTACTTTTAAGAAAATATATGATATAATAAATTTGGATATCGTCAGTTTTTTCATTTATAAAGAGGTTTTCCAAAAACATTTTAGATGTTTGAGGTGATTTATAAGGTGGCTTCATGACATATTCTATAATAGGTATTTCGGCAGCTGTTATTATTATAATCAATAACAGAGACGTTCTATGGAAAAAGTATGATTATTCCAATGTAACGGCATACAATGTTTATCGCCAGCTTCTGTATGGAATACTTGCTTATTATATAACTGATATACTATGGGGTATACTTCCTGATGCAGCCACCATACCAATCATTGCTCTTACTGCAAATGCATTTGATGAAGACATAAAGAAAAGTCAGGCTGCCGGTATGAACGAGCATCTAAGTAAGCCTGCAGAACCGGAGCTTATATTTAAAACATTGAGAAAATATATTTAAATGATTTAATGATTAAAAAGATTTATTAACACACAAAACAGCCGGCACCAACCAAGTATTACTCAATCGACACCGACTATTTTGCTTATAGGGTTTTATTATGTTACAGTATGGTTAATACTGCTTACACGAAACATATTATCATAAAAAAATATAATATCAATACAGTGTGACAATTTGTCACACTGTATTATTTTTATTCGGAATTTTAAAAAATATGTTACAATGAGTATGTATGCGATACAAATTGTCAATTATACAATGTATCCCTAATATATCATTTCACTTGACAGGAGATATAACATGAGCAATTCTTTTGGTGAAACAGTTAAACATCTGAGGCAGCAAAACAACATATCCCAACAGCAATTAGCAGATATGCTGTTTGTAGACAGAACCACTGTAGTCAGGTGGGAAAACGGACAACGTACACCTGACGCCATGCTTTTCCCACGACTTGCCCAGGCACTTAACGTGGATATAACCACATTAATCAACAGCACAGATGAACTGGAGGACACAAAAAATGTTATATTGGTTGATGATGAGCATATCATACTTTCAGGTGGTCTTCCTATCCTTGAAAAGGCTTTGCCAACTGCATCCATAACAGGCTTTCTCAAACCATCTGATGCTATCAGGTTTGCTGAAAAACATACTATATCACTTGCATTTTTAGATATAGAGATGGGAAAGGTAAGTGGGCTTGATTTATGTCGTAGGCTTCTTGATATAAACCCTCGTACCAATGTTGTTTTCCTTACTTCATATATGGAGTATTCATTTAGCGCCTGGGATACGGGTGCCTGTGGTTTTTTGATGAAGCCATTATCTGAAAAGGATGTTAAAAAGCAGCTTACAAGGCTGAGATTTCCTGTCGTATGGGGAGGTACAAATGAATAACTGGATTGATTTAACAAACTTCGCCATTGCTGTATGCGGATTTATAGTTACTGTCTTAGGATTATCCCTGATTATTATATCATGGCTTATCTGGAGTATTTATTTTGCGATTTTGATTATCACACAATTTACAAAATGTATTTACTATATAACTGATGATAATATCTATCATCGTGGTAAGCTTTATCCTTTACTGCTTGTACCGCTTGTAGTTTTGTCACTTTATATTATGCAAAAAGAAGAAAATGCCAGACAACGTGCGAGCATAAATGTTTTGGAAATGCGTCCACACTTTCGCATACCACCTCTCACACTTAATCAAATCAAATGAAAACGACGGCACAAGTGTGATTATTAGAATTTAAACAGATAATATAATGTGAATTATTTTTCTCTACGCCTTAACAATAACGATAGTCAGATATTCTGACGGAATACTCTCATCCGGAAGGCAATACCATATTTTCTCATTATCCATACCACAGTTTGCTATAACATATATATTAAGCTTTCTTAACTTCTCCTCTTTCTTAAGGTAAGAGACAAGTTCTTTTAACCTTCTCCCCGACTTCATATATATGCGTGTACCTTTATATTCTGATGTTCCTTCTATATCATGATTGGCAGAGATTATATGTATCTCATTACCACCACTTGATAAAGATATCCCAAGTCTTGCCGCAGCCGCACAAAAGGACGGGATACCACTTATCGTTTCCACCTTTTGACCACGTGCTAATAGTATATCCTGAACATAAGCAAATGTAGAATATATACTTGGATCTCCTATGGTAAGAAATCCCACTTTTTTATCTTCATTAAGATATTTCTCTATATCATCAGCTATCTGTATGTGAGATTTTTGTAAAAGCTTTTCATCTTTAGTCATAAGAAATTTTTTACATACGATTTCCTTATCTTCTATATCTCTGTCTGCCTCTTTGGCTATATTATATGCATGGCAGTTCTCTCTTTTCTCCGCAGGCAGAATTATTATATCGCATTCCTTTATGATTCTAACACCCTTTAATGTCATAAGCTCTGCTTCACCGGGTCCTACACCTATACCATACAATATTCCTTTTTTATAATTTGTTATTAAACTCATAATTATTTTGACCTTTTTGTTCCATCTTTTTTATGAACTCATCTACAAAAGCAGGGCACGAAGGATAATAAAGATGCGGAAATCCCCACCAATGATTATCACTTACATAGCAACAAGACCACGACTTTTCCGTAACAGGCTTAACGGCACACACATCCGAACCGTTATTTGAGCTGTCATAATAATGAAACTCGTGACCTTTGATTTTGTATTTTTCAGATAAAAACCTACTGCCTTTATCCGAGAGTTCTACATAACCAAATCTTACTGACCTTCCTTTATAATTAACCTTTTCATCTATCACGCCGACCAAGGGATAAGTATTTTTCTTATCGTCCTCTAACTCCTTATGAAGATATATAAAGCCACCGCATTCTGCGAGTGACGGAGCACCAGAGGATATGGTTTTTTTTACTGATGCAAGCATAGATTTATTATCACTTAGCTTATCAGCATAAAGTTCAGGATAACCGCCTCCAAACAGTAAACCGTCTATATCCTCCGGAAGCTTATCATCATGAAGCGGTGAGAAATATCTGATTTTCACACCACGTTCTTTAAACATTCTTATATTTGCATCATAGTAAAAGCAAAAAGCTTCATCTCTTGCCACTGCAAGAGTCAGGTTTTTAGGATTATCAATTATATGAGTATCAATTATTACTCTATTTGTCTCATCACTAACTGAAACTATTTTTTTAGTATCTATCTTTTTAACTTTACCTGCAAGTTCAATCAACCTCTCTACATCTACAGTTTCCTCTATATATTTTGTGCTTTTATCAAGTATATCCCTGATATCCTCTATCTCATTTGGAAGCTTTAAGCCCAGATGCCTGCTGTCTATCTTAAGCCTACTCTTATCCTCAAGATAACCATATACCTCTATCGAAAGTTCCTTTTTAATCATCGGACATATCGTCTCATAAAATCCCTTTGATATGCGATTTAAAATAACTCCCTTTATAAGATGCTTTGTGTCGTAATCCAAAAAACCCGATATAAATGGTATCATCGAATATCCCATACCATGTACATCAACGACAAGTACAATCGGTGTATCAGTTACTTCTGCGAGGTGATATGATGAGCCTTCCCTACGGATGCCACCAAGTCCGTCATATAAACCCATAACTCCCTCCATAAGTACCATATCATACGGCTTGGCAAAATCTGCAAATAATCTTTTTGTCTCATCCTCTCCGGTAAAAAAAGTATCTAAATTCTCAGAGGCAATTCCAAGTACGGTTCTGTGAAACATAGGGTCGATATAATCAGGTCCGCATTTGCAGGCTGCTATATTTATTTGTCTTTTCTTAAATGCCCCAAGCAAAGCGCAGGTTACAAGTGTTTTTCCGCTGTTACTCTTGGGGGCAGCTATCATTAAACGTGGTATAATCATAATTTACGCTATATCTTTCTTATTTATATTCTTATATATTTTCTATCCTACAATGTAAAGCTAAATGAACATATCCATATAGGATTTTCACTCCTCATCAAATGATGACCTCCTACTTGATTTAATCTTGTTATACCCACACAAACCATAGAAAAATCCTTCGTCATGTAGTCCTTTTCTATTTCAAGACAAAGCTGCATGGTCTCAGTGCTCACCGCATTTATAACGACAGACATATGAGGATTTTTCTCGTAAAGCTTCTTTAATATATCTTTCATACTTCCACCGTTTCCTCCAATAAAAGCATGTGTGGGAACGTCAAGTTCGTCCATTACAGAAAGTGCTTCTCCCTCTGTGACTATTACATTTGAGACACCAAAATGCCTGCAGTTATCCTTTATAAGACCTATTGCTTCAGGATTTTTTTCTATCGCATATACCTTTCTATTCTTTGATGCAGCCGCCATCTGAATTGCCATAGACCCTGTTCCGCTTCCTATATCATATACGACAGAAGCTTCATCTAGCTTAAGCTTTGCTATACTTAAGCATCTGACCTCCTCTTTTGTCATCGGGACCTTACCGCGATTAAATTCTTCATCCTTAATGTATATATTCATCCCTGCACATGTCACTTTATTTGACGGATTGGAATTTATGATAAGACATGTATAAAGACCTTCCTTTAAATCATCCATATCCGTATCTGAAGTCATTCTGATTATTTCTTCATTCTCATATGACATTTGGTAGCCGGCATATATAACACAGTCTTCCATCTTCCGGTCTTTTAATTCCATAAAAATGGTTTTTAAATCTTCTGCATTGGAAACAAGCACAAATGTCTTCTTATTTGTGCTTACAGCCTCATATACTTCTTGTTTCCAAACCTCTGTATCTTTTCTTCCGTGTATACTGATAATCCTTGCGTTCTCCCAAGTCTCATGAAGTAACGAAGCAAGATATGATACGGATGAGATACCTGGCATAATTTCTATATCTGCATTTATTACGTTATCATTTGCCGCATTGCTTAGAGCCTTATAAAGCTTATATGCTCCACTGTAAAATCCGGTATCTCCGGAAAAAAGTACGGCAATCCTTAACTCATCATTTGAAAAATATCTGTAGGATGTTTCAACCTGTCTGTTTATTATTGATTTCTTTATTGTTTCTAGATACGGAATAATATCCTCGGCAAGGTAAAATGCTTTTTTCTCAATACGTGCCTGATATGGTTCAATAAGCCTTTTTGCCCCCAATATTATATCAGCACTGTCTATAAATTCTCTTGCCATATCTGTAAGCTGATTTTTTGAACCCATACCGCAGCCGATAAGTTTTATGCACATCCTATTATCACCATCTGATTTTATTGTGCTGTCAATTCCTAATTCTTCACATATTTGAGAAAGACTGTCTCCTTCCTCAATTTCAGGACTTCCTATTATATAAACACTTACACCTGCATCCAATGCAGCATAATACTTATCCTCAAAGCCGCCTATTCTTCCACTTTGCTTTGTAACCAGACAAGATATATTATATTGCTTTAACATAAGCAGATTCATATCATAAGAAAACGGTCCCTGCATGGCTATAATCTGTCTGCCAAGCAAACCATTTCTTTCACATATCTCTATGCTTTCAACTCCCGGAAGTACTCTTGCAATAAGCCTCTTCTTAATCCTTTCATCCTCGCAAAAACAGGAAAGCTCCTTGCTTCCCGTTGTTAAAAGTATATTTCCCGAAACAGCATAAAGTGCCTCAGCACATTCTTTTGCTGTTTCAAAATACTTTATTCCCGCTTCCTCTTTAAATCCATTGTTATCTTGTATGCTTCTTACATATCTCATATATTTAATGTTTAATTTTTCAGAAGCGTTTTTTAAATTTTTTGTAACCTCCTTTGCATAAGGATGGGTTGCATCTATAACTATATCGATTTTATTTTCAATAAAAAAATCACATATGGCATTATAATCCATACGTCCCTTCTTAATATTTACATATGGTGACGAAGGACAAAGCTTTTCTCCATAATCTGTTGCAACACTGACAAAATGCTTTATCCTGTTATCGGATAAAAGACGTGATAATGTTCTTCCCTCAGTTGTTCCTGAAAAAATAATTATATTTTTCATGCTTTAACTCCCAAACTAATTTTAAGCTTCCAACAAATTAATTATTAACCAATCCTTATAAACAATCTTTATAATCAATCCCTATAATCAATTCTCTATAATCAATCCTCTATAGCTTTATTATTAACTTCTATAGGATAACCTCTTTTTGTTACAAGTCTTCCATCTATAATTTCCGTAGTAGAATTACCTATAAAAACCGTAGTAAACATAT
>JAFUEG010000312.1 GCA_017464045.1 Lachnospiraceae bacterium | reverse complement strand
TGAAGAGGCATACTACTGAAGGTATGGAGATTATCAATCAGGCGATTGCAATCGTTCCGGATTCTGCTTATCTTACGGAAGCTAAGAATATTTCTACCTACCACCATGAAAAATGGGACGGTTCAGGATATCCGGAGGGACTTTCGGGAGAGGAGATTCCGCTTTCCGCACGTATCATGGCGGTTGCAGATGTATTTGATGCTTTGGTTTCGAACAGAAGCTATAAGAAGGGATTTCCTTTTGAAAAGGCTATGGATATAATCCGCGAAGGTCTCGGAACTCATTTTGATCCGGTGGTTGCACAGGTATTTTTGGATGCTGAAGACGAGGTCAGAAGGGTTGCCGAGGAGCATAGCAGAATATATGAACACAGTGATGACATGAAAGATGATTCCAAAGATACAAAACAGCAGGATAATTAATTGATTTATTTTACTGAAAGTAAAGTTGTTTTTTGGAGAGAATAGATGCGGGTGATATTTGAAAAAGCGGCTTCCGATGATGAAGAACAGGCTATAATTAAAGCAGTCAAAAAAACAGATGAGATTGAAACTGCAATCGGTCTTTTGGAAAGTGCAGGGGGCAGAATTGCGGTAAGTACGGAGGGTCAGACATATCTTCTGGAACATAACAAGATTTATTATATAGAATCCATCGATAAAAAAACCTTTATATACACAAAGGAAAATTGCTATGAGACAAAGCTCAGGCTATATGAATTAGAGGAAATGCTCAATACCAATTTCCTTAGGTGTGCAAAGGCGATGATAGTCAATATCAGGAAAATCCGTTCCGTTAAGTCTGATATGAACGGCAGGATGAATGCCAAGCTTTTGAATGATGAAACTGTTGTGATAGCAAGAAGCTATGTTAAGGAATTAAAGAATAGATTGGGGATATAGATATGGATAAAAATAAGACAAAGGTTATTTTTGAAGAGACACTTATGATATCTACCGGTATATTCTTTATGGTAGGAATAGGTGGTGTTATAACGCATCTTTCGGGCGGTGAGTATTCACTTGACTGGTATCATCCGTTGTCAATAATATTTATCAGTTTTTTGTGTTCTTTGCCGACACTTTTCTTAAGGGAAATGGATGGTGGTAAAAGCGAAGTCTGGAGAGTGGTGCTGCACTGCTTAAGCTTATTTGCGGTTGTTTCTTTTGCCGGCTGGATATTTAAATGGTATACAGATATTTCAGGATATATATCTGTAGTGATTATTTTTATGGTAGTTTACATCTTTGTATGGCTTTCTTCCATCTGGATGGGTAAGGTGGACGAAAATAAGATAAATAAAGCGCTCAAGGATTTTCACGATGAGGAGTAGATGCGACATGGGCGTGAGCTATGTCACATCTAAATTAATGACTTCAGTTGGTATAAAATAAAAACGTGCATCTAATAGCTAACCATCAATTTGCTAAATCAACGCACTCAAATTCTTTATAGGTGCTAAAAATCGAAAACTCGCTTTGCTCAGACAGTTCGATTTTTTTACGCACCTCATAAAGAATTTTCGCTTTTGATTTTACGCAAATCGGGTCAGATGCTCTTAGATGCACCTGTTTATTTTTATTCCAACTTGAAATTCTTCCAAAAGATGCGACATAGCTCACGCCCATGTCGCATATGTGTGCAACTTGGTTTTGGTTTTTTGCAACTTAAGCCGGTTGCTCTTTTTTTATTTGGAAATATGATGTATGCTTTGTATGTCGTTAGGAAAGAGTTAATTAAGAAAGAGTTAATTAAGAAAGAGTTTTGGAATAAAAAAGGAAAGAGGAAAAAGCTATGAATGCAATTAAGGTTTCCAATCTGGTAAAAAAATATAAAGAACACCTTGCGGTAAATGACATTTCCTTCGAGGTTAAGGAAGGTGAGTTATTTGCATTCTTGGGAGAGAATGGTGCCGGAAAATCTACAACGATTAATATTCTTTGTACGATACTTGAGAGAACTTCGGGAGATGTGAGGATATTTGATAACGAGCTTGGTAAGGACGATAACAAAATCAGAGATCTGATAGGCATAGTTTTTCAGAATTCGGTGCTTGATAACAAGCTTACGGTTAAAGAAAATCTTTATACGAGAGGTTCTTATTACGGACTTTCCAAGGCAGAGATAGATGAAAGACTTGGACAGTTTATGGAGGTCTTTGAGTTAAAGGAAATCTGGAACAGAAAGTATGAAAAGCTGTCCGGCGGGCAGAGAAGAAGAGTGGATATAATAAGGGCACTTATAAATGAGCCGAAGATTCTTTTCTTAGATGAGCCGACCACCGGACTTGATCCGAAGTCAAGAAAGATTGTATGGGATTATATAGATTATCTAAAAAAAGAAAAGAAGCTTACCATATTCCTTACCACTCATTATATGGAGGAGACAAGGGATGCAGACCATGTTGTAATACTTGATAAGGGTAATATAATAGCAACCGGTACACCGACAGAGTTAAAGACAAAGTACGCATCGTCAAGACTTGTGTGGTATACGGATAAAAATGATGATAATGAAAAGCTTATATCAGAATTTGAATATTCCTATGATGCAGACCATTACAATGTATTATTTAAAGATAATATAACGGAGTTTGTATATAAAAATAAAGACAGAATAACAGATTATGAGATCATAAAGGGAAGCATGGATGATGTATTCCTTAACCTTACAGGAAGGGAGATGGCAAAATGAGAAAGTTTATGGGATTAACAAAGAGAAATCTTTTAATATATTTTAAAGACAGACAGTCAGTGATTTTTTCAATGCTTACATCAATCATAGTGCTTGTGTTATATATGCTGTTCTTAAAGAATACATACATTGATTCTGCCAACAGTGCCATGAAGGGGCTTGAAGGACTGATAGATGATAAGGATATCGATATGCTTGTTAATTTAATTTTGCTGGTGGGTGTTATCGGGTCTGCGCTTATTACGGTTCCTTATAACTGTCTTTCAACCATAGTAAATGATAAAGAAAATAAGATTGATTATGATATCTCTGCAACGCCTTTGAAGAGATGGCAGATAGTGCTTTCTTATTTTGTGGCTTCGACTATATCGGCATTTGTTATGAATGCGGTTATTCTTACAATTGGATACATTGTTTTATCAGCTCAGGGAAATATGTACATTTCTGCAGAGAGTATTGCATATTCATATGCGCTTATTTTCCTTGGCTCTTTGTCAGCAACTGCATTCTTTATGCTTATTATAATCTTTTTCAAGACTTCGTCGGCGAGCGGTGCATTTTTCGGAATGTTGTCTGCAGCCTGTGGCTTTGTAATCGGCGCATATATACCTTTGTCCCAGTTCTCAAAGGGAATTCAGAATTTCTGTAATTTCTTCCCGGGAACAGGTGTAACCGTACTTTACAGATACACAATTATGAACGGACTTCTGGATAAGATCAACACTGATATAGGCGGTGTTGATAACGGCGAATTTGTAAGCAGCATGAAGGAAGCATTTAACTTCAAGGGAAGCATATTCGGAAGTGAAGTAAGCATGACCGGCTTGGTATGGTATGTACTTGCTTTCCTGTTTGTGTGTATAGTGGCGATGGTTTTGGTTTATCCTAAGGTGTATAAGAGAAAGTAAATATATATACTTTATCTGACCGACACGCGTATCTATAATGCACGAATGGACACCGCGACAAACTTCGGTTTATCGGGCAAGGGGGTCGAGTATAGAGCATGGTATGCACGAAGCCGGCTATAAGCAAAGGTACACGCATAGCACGTTCGCACTCTTTGAAACCAGTAGGAGTACTAAGCTCATAAATGTATATTATTCTAAAGCAAACCAAGTATAAAATAAGGATACAAGGTGATACTTTTGCATAAATGCAAGTATCACCTTGTATCCTTGTTTTTCTTGCTTCGCAAGAAGAATAGACATTTATTTGCTAAGTGCTCACAGGTTTCAAACGGCTATGCTTAGCACCTTGCTTATAGCCGGCTTCGTACATACCGCTCTATAATCGACACGCTTCGCGTGATGATATACTTGGTAATTAACTATTATTTAATGATTACTATTATTTGATATTTACTATTATATAATATTTACTATTATTTAAAGTTGACCTTTTTTATACTTATTCTATCGTTAATGTCAGTCAGAATACTTGGTTTACATAAGATTATATCAAAGTAACAAAATAGGACAAGCAGGTAACAAAAGCGATAAAAAAGGAGAGTTTGTTACCAGCTTAAAGAAAACCAAAGCATCAAAAAAAGACAAACTGGTAACAAAAGTGGCAAAAAAGCAAGTTTTGTTACC
>JAFUEG010000311.1 GCA_017464045.1 Lachnospiraceae bacterium | reverse complement strand
GGTGGATATCACTTAAATGTTAATGTATATAACAGAGATACATTAATTGATGCACAGAAGCATCCGGAGAACTATCCACAGCTTACTATCCGTGTTTCAGGATATGCTGTTAACTTCATCAAGCTTACTCCTGAGCAGCAGGCTGATGTTATCTCACGTACATTCCATGAGTCACTTTAATTAGTGCTTTTAGATTATCAATTGATGGGCTGACCCGTGTAGGTCAGCCCATTTATTATGCACAGAGCCGCCGAAATGAATATGTCAGCTAAAGCTGACCGGCGGCTCGCGCACGAGTAGGGTGCGATTTCATCTTCCCTACTCGATTATGCACATTGCTTAAAATCTTATTTCTTTATGGTATTATGTACATGGATTGTGTTATAATAATATGCAAAGATAATTTGTCAGAGGTGAGAATATTATGGAAGGCTTAATTCATTCAATAGAAACTTTTGGAACCGTTGACGGACCGGGCACAAGATATGTGGTATTTGTGAAGGGTTGTCCTATGAGATGTAAATATTGCCATAATCCGGATACATGGGAAGCAACGGGTGCTACTAAAATGACACCGGATGAAATACTTAAGGATTATGACGGATATAAGGAGTTTTATAAAAAGGGCGGAATAACCGTTACAGGCGGTGAACCTTTGGTTCAGATAGATTTTCTTATCGAGCTTTTTGAAAAGGCTAAGGAAAAGGGAATCCATACCTGCCTTGATACATCCGGAATAATGTTCAGAAGAGATAATCCCGAAACGCTTGCCAAGTATGAAAGATTAATGAAATCAACAGATCTTATCATGCTTGATATAAAGCATATAGATCCTAAGGAACATCTTGAACTTACCAAGCAGCCTTGTGACAATATATTTGATTTCCTTAAGTTTTTGGACGAGCAGGAAAAGGAAATATGGATAAGACATGTTGTAGTTCCGGGAATTACGCTTATTCCCGAATATCTAAAAAGACTCGGAACCTTCCTTGCTCACTTTAAACATATAAAGGCGTTGGACGTTCTTCCTTATCATGATATGGGTAAGACAAAGTATGAGCAGATGGGCCTAGATTATGTATTAAAGGATGTAGAGCCGGCAACAAAAGCTGATGCAATTGAAGCCAGAAATACAATTATCGAAGCCATGAAGGAAGAAAGACAAAAGATGCAGATGGAGCATAATCTCGATTAAAAAGCTATATACCCGATTCGGACTGTATAAAGATAAGCAGAATATTTATGCAGCAGGCATAAGCTCGAATCTGTGTGTAATATTTGGTAAATTCAAAGCATAATCTGATAATATATGATTATCGAGGTGCTTTTAATTGAAAAATTATAATGTAGATATAATAAATCAGCATTTCAAAAAACATACCTTAAGGATGTTACTTGGAATGCTGTTATTTTTTTCGCTTATGCTTGTAAACTGCTTTGTTTATTTTAGCGGTGCCGAAACAAAAAAAGATGAATTGGTTGTTGTTATAGATGCGGGTCATGGTGGAAACGATCCCGGAAAAGTCAGTGCTGACGGAATTTTGGAAAAGGATGTTAATCTTGCCATAGCTTTAAAGTTAAAAGATAAATTTGAAAATATGGGAATAAAAGTTATTCTCACCAGAGACAGTGATGTATGTCTTGCCGAAACAGGTGCAACCAATAAAAAGAAGTCGGATATGATAAACCGTATGGAGCTTGTCAATAGCAGCGGAGCAAATTTGTTGATAAGCATACATCAAAACAGCTATAGCGATAAAAAGGTAAAGGGAGCACAGACGTTTTACTACAGCGGTTCGGAAGAAAGTAAAAAATTGGCAGTAAGTATACAGGACATGATAAAAAAAGAGGTTGATGCAGAAAATAATCGTCAGGCAAAGGCAAATAATGATTATTATATATTGAGAAAAAGTGCGTGCCCGGCGGTTATAATCGAGTGCGGATTTTTGAGTAATCCCGAGGAAACCCAAAATCTTATTAATGAGAATTATCAGGAAAAAATGGCACAGGCTATAGCAGATGGAGTTGCGGATACATATTTCGGGAAATAATAATATTTAAAAACTTATAGAAAATATGCTCAAAAACTTATTATATGCAGTATGCTGTTCTAATAGTTATATAGCAATATATAACTATATTTCGTAATATGTATATCATACTTGAAAACAACAGCTGTATATGAAAAAATTAAGGCAGATTGTTTTTATTTAATTTATTTTATAGTATTAATAGAGTGTTATTACAGATAAAAGAAAAAAACACTTGCATAATTATTTTTTGCATAGTATAATAATAAAAATTGTTATTGGTTGAAGTGCCCGTATCGATTACGGTTAGATATAAAGGAGTTGGGAAGTATGAATATTAGTTCACTTGGAAATTCAGGTTTGGGTTTACAAATTTCAGACACAAGAAGTATGAATGAGATTGATATCGCTATGCTTAAGAAGTCATTAGATGCTGTAGAGACAAATGGTGATATGATAACTCAGATGATGGAACGTTCCGTAAATCCAAATATCGGAGCTAATATTGATATTCGTTTATAATTTTTATATTTACAAGGTTTTAGATGGAGCATATGTATATATGCTCCATTTTTGTATGAGGAGATATATAAGGGAAGATTTTCATCGCAGAGGTTTCAAAATAATATAAATATGTAAAGATTGTTAAATTATGGTTGACAACATTATGTAAACTTGGTATACTGATAATACTTTAATGTAACATTTTTGTAACATTTCGCTTGGAAAATGTATGTTTTTTTATTAATGGAGGAGTTTTTGTGAGAAAAACATTAAAGAATTCGTTTATGGCAGCTATGGGAATAGGAGTATGTTTATTTACTTTTTCCAATGTCAAAGCGGCAAATAATAATGTTAAAACTGAAGAAATTGAAAAAGAAAACGTCGAGACAGCAGTTCTTGAAGATGAAGTGGTTTCTGAGGTTGTTTACAGTGATGCGAATGTAAGTATTTCTTCGGCACTTGACAGATATATCGCATACAATTCTACATCTGCACTTGATGAAATTCTTGGCGCAGGCTTTGGCGAAGCTGATGCAATAATGAAGGGTGCTGCAGAAACGTCAGAAAAAGAAGATGAGAAAACAGATGAATCTGAGAGCAAAGCTCAAAGCAGTTCATATATTGATTTTTCAAATAAAGCCATAGTCATTGCAAGCGGTCAGGTTAATATAAGAAAAAGTGCTGATGTAAATTCCGATAAAATAGGTATCATAAGTAATGGCGGACTTGTTACTGTTGTTGAAAAGGGTTCAGAATGGTCACATATTAAATCAGGAAATTGTGACGGATACATAAAAAATGAATTTTTATCATTTGGTAATGATGCTAAAACCTATGCAGAAAATAATCTTGAAAAGGTAGCTGTTGTTAATGTTACTACGCTTCGCCTTCGTAAGAGTGATAGCGAAAACAGTGAATGTCTCACTCTTTTGACAGGTGGAGAGGAGTATGGAATTATAAGTCAGGGTGATGCATGGACAAATGTTGAGGTGGATGCTTCTCTTTCCGGATATGTAAAAAATGAATATATAAGTATTTCCTATAGAACTAATAAGGCTGTTGCGGTAAATGTTGAAGAAAAGACTGAGGTGGCAAGTACGGATAATACAGAAACTCAGAATGAAGGCAGTGCAGATAATCAGACCACTGCAAACGAAGTTGTAGAAGTAACAACATCTGCACCTGTGACAGAAGCAGCAACAGAGGCGGCTCCGGCATCTCCTGCTCCTGCAGCAAATCCGGATGCTCAAAATGTTGTTAATTTTGCGCTTCAGTTTGTTGGTAATCCATATGTTTATGGAGGCTCAAGCCTGACTAATGGAACTGATTGTTCGGGATTTACAATGAGTGTGTATGCTAATTTTGGAGTGTATTTGCCTCATTCGTCAGCGGCTCAGGCAAATTGTGGAACAGAGGTAAGCTTATCAGAAGTTGCTCCGGGAGATATCATTTTTTATAAAAATGGCGGTACAACTGTTGGACATGCAGCTCTTTACATAGGTGGTGGACAGGTTGTACATGCAAGTACGGAAAAAACAGGTATTATAGTCTCAAATATGTATTATAGTACACCATGTAAAGCGATAAGAGTTTATTAAAATTTAGCTTTAAAAAATAACACTTCTATGATATAATTATTCCAATGTATCATAGAGGTGTTTTTTGATACATTTATTTGAAATATATTATAGACGAGGAGTGGGGCACATGAATTACATAATTAGTGGAAAAAACATTGAGGTTACTGAGGGTTTAAAAACTGCAATCTATGACAAGCTTGGCAGACTGGAGAAATTCTTCACTGATGATACTGATGCTCAGGTTACTTTATCTGTAGAGAAAGAAAGGCAGAAAATCGAAGTTACTATTCCTATGAAGGGACATATTATAAGAGCTGAACAGGCCAGTGATGATATGTATGTATCTATAGATCTTGTTGTTGAGGTTATAGAGCGCCAGGTAACACGCTATAAGAAAAAGATAGTTGATAAGGAGCAGAACGCTAATTATATCAGAGATGACTTCTTTAGCGAGGAGGATGCTGATGAAGAAGAGGTTAAGATTATAAGAAGCAAGAGGTTTGCTGTTAAGCCTATGTATCCTGAGGATGCATGTGTACAGATGGAGCTTTTGGGACATAATTTCTTTGTATTTAGAAATGCTGAGACAGAGGAAGTAAATGTGGTTTATAAAAGAAAGGGTAATACATACGGGCTTATTGAGCCGGAATTTTAGATAGAATAAAAATATAGAGGCGGTTACAGAATACTGTAGCTGCCTTTTTTATTTTTCAAATCATTTTAAAGATATAAGAGTTAAGGAAATAATTAGTTTTTTAAAGAATACAAAAGGAAAATAAAACATTTTTACGTATTTTTTTTAAAATTAGCCTTAAAAAACTTGCCTAAATACTTGAATAATGTTATATTTAGGTTTACGGTGCAATAACTATGTTGTGCCAGTTTGGAGGTAAATAAAAATGAACCTTATAGAAAAGGTATTTGGAACACATAGTGAAAAGGAATTAAAAAAGATATATCCTATTGTTGATAAAATAGAAGCTCTTGATGAGACCATGCAAGGCTTAAGCGATGAAGAACTTAAGGCAAAGACAACAGAGTTTAAGGAACGTCTCGAAAAGGGTGAGACCTTAGATGATTTGCTGGTTGAAGCATTTGCGGTTGTAAGAGAGGCTGCAGTAAGAGTTCTTGGTATGAAGCACTACAGAGTACAGCTTATCGGTGGTATACTTCTTCACCAGGGACGTATACCCGAGATGAGAACAGGTGAAGGTAAAACTCTTGTATCAACACTTCCGGCATATTTAAATGCGCTTGAGGGCAAGGGCGTTCATATAGTTACCGTAAATGATTACCTCGCAAAGCGTGATGCTGAGTGGATGGGACAGATTCATGAATTTTTGGGCTTAAAGGTTGGAGTTATACTTAACGGAGATAAGAACGATTCAAGACGTGCAGCATATAATAGTGACATAACCTATGTTACAAACAATGAGCTTGGTTTCGATTACTTAAGAGATAATATGGTTATCTACAAGGAACAGCTTGTTCAAAGAGACCTGCATTATGCAATCGTCGATGAGGTTGACTCCGTACTTATAGATAAGGCAAGAACACCTCTTATCATATCTGGTCAGAGCGGTAAGTCCACAGATCTTTATAAGATGTGTGATTACCTTGCAAGAAGACTTAAAAGAGGAACCGCATCCATG
>JAFUEG010000310.1 GCA_017464045.1 Lachnospiraceae bacterium | reverse complement strand
AATATCATAAAGTGCCTTCGGATCCTGACCAAAGGCTATACCGCCCTCCTTAACATTAGGACATGAAACATTTATCTCAAGCAAATCAACCGGCTCATCACCCAGTCTTTCCACTACCTCTACATAATCGCTTTCACTCTTACCGCAAACATTTACAATAATCTTAGTATCCTTTGTTTTTAGAAACGGTATATCCCTTTCACAAAAGGTATCTATACCCGGATTCTGGAGACCAATCGCATTCATCATACCGCCATAAGTCTCAGCTATACGCGGTGTCGGATTGCCGGCCCACGGAATATTGGCAACTCCCTTTGTAGTCACCGCACCTAAAGCTGATATATCGAAAAACTCATCATATTCCATACCGGAGCCAAAGGTTCCCGATGCTACGGTTATTGGATTTTTTAATTCAACTCCTGCTATACTTACCTTAGTATTCATTAAAACTCCACCTCCCCGGCATAAAATACAGGGCCTTCCTTACAAACCCTCTTGTTATTTACCTTGGAATGCTCATCAATATCCTTTGATTTGCACACACAGGCAAGACATGCACCGATTCCGCATGCCATTTTTTCTTCCATTGAAATCTGGGCAGTTATTCCGTTTGCGATTGCATAATCAGATATGGCACGAAGCATAGGTATAGGACCGCAGGCATATATCACATCTCCGGTTATGCCATACTCTTTTATAGCATCCATAACGGTACCCTTAACGCCTATATTTCCCGCATCACTTGATTTGTAAACTGTTCCGTATGGAGCAAAATCCTCTGATAAAAATTCCTCATCTCTAAATCCAAGTACAATTGACTTTTCACAGTCAATCTGCTTGGATAATTCAAGCATAGGAGGTATACCGATTCCTCCACCTATAATTATTGCCTTCTTACCTTCTAATGTAAATCCGCTTCCCAAAGGTCCCATTACTTCTATAGTATGATCTGAGGTAAGCGCGGAAAACTCCTTTGTACCGTCGCCAACCACCCTGTAAACAAGTCTTAACGTTCCTGCATTTTTATCTATCTCACATATACTTATGGGTCTCGGCAAAAGTCTGCTCTTATCTGCCGAATAAAGATTCACAAACTGTCCCGGCTTGGCAATTTCAGCTATCTCCTTTGCGGAAATAATCAGAGAATATATCTCATATGCTATCTCATCCTGCCTAACAACCTTGGCAGTCATTTTTATTTTATTCATATATCAGTTGTTCCTCCTACTTTCCAAGTGCTCCGTTTATATCCGCTATCATATCAACCACTGCCTGACGGCTTGCATCCGCATAATTCGCTTCTCCGAAGGAAGCGTACTTATCCTGCTTATAGGCAGCTATGATTCCTCTTGAAGAATTAACGATTGCTCCAAGTCCGTCATCATTAAAGTAATGTACCAAATCCTCCGCCTTTCCGCCCTGAGCACCATAGCCCGGCACAAGTATATAGGTCTTAGGCATAAGCTTACGAAGTACCTTACCCATCTCCGGATAGGTTGCTCCCACAACACAGCCAACATTACTGTATGTATCTCCCATACACTCACTGCCCCACTCTACAACCTTTTCGGCAACCAGCTCATAAAGAGGTCTTCCGTCAACGAGCTTATCCTGAAACTCTCCCGAGGAAGGATTGGAGGTCTTTACAAGAACAAATATACCCTTATTTTCTTCCTTACATATATCTACAAAAGGCTTTACTCCGTCTGTTCCAAGGTAAGGATTGACAGTTACGAAATCCTCGTCAAAGCCTGCGTAGGCCTTAGAACCAACCTTCACCTTGCCAAGATGTCCGACTGCATAAGCGGTAGATGTTGAACCTATATCTCCACGCTTTATATCACCTATTACAACAAGCCCTTTTTCCTTGGCATAAGCACAGGTCTTATGAAACGCTATAAGTCCCTCTATACCAAACTGCTCATACATGGCAATCTGCGGCTTAACAGCAGGTATCAAATCATAGGTTGCATCTATTATTCCCTTATTATAAACCCAGATAGCCTCGGCAGCTCCCTTTAAGGTCTCTCCATACTCCTCAAAGGCAGCCTTTTGAATATGTTCCGGTATATAATTCATCATAGGATCAAGTCCGACAACTATCGGTGCATTCTTTTCCTGAATATTTTTAATAAGTGTATTTATCATGTTTATTTTTCCTCTCTTTCCATGACAGTTGCATGTGGATTTATGTATCTATCGCAGGCACACCTGCACATAGATAATTGTATTTTACCATTAATCAGATATAAATTCCATACCAAATAATAAAAGAGTTACGTAAAAATAATACATAAAAAATTAATAGTATTATAATTTATATTTGAAAATATTTATCTCATTTTCACAATCAAAATGTATAATTTTTGATACAATGTATCAAAAATCAATCTTGTCTTTTCTTATTTCCGACATTATTATTTTATCATAGTATTATTTATTCATTGATTCGCAAACTCAGTCTAAAACAGACATATAATCCTACTTTTTACGCTCAAGCAATGACTAAAATCACATTTAAGTTGCAATAAAAAAAACTATATTGTAAAATAAGGGGAAGAACAAATTATGACAAAAAATAATATTTCAAATGGCCAAAGAAGAATTAATCAATCAAACACATTTGATGATGTTTTTCAGTCGCTAAAAAGTAATCATACAAAACTATTT
>JAFUEG010000014.1 GCA_017464045.1 Lachnospiraceae bacterium | reverse complement strand
ATGCGACGGGGCAGCGGATGAAATCGCCGTGTACGACGATGCAATACGCTGGGGTTAGAAGTGGGACAGATTATCTGTCCCAACTAAAAAAATCTGTCCAACGCGGAAGCCTTGATATTACTGGCTTTCGCGTACCTTTGGACAGATATACAGATAAATATAAAATAATATAAGATGAATTATGATTATTTGTATTCACCTTATTCAATAATATGTGCTTATATATGTAAAATTGTCTGGCAATCTGTCCCATCAATCCCAACTATAACGAAACAGCGGAACGCCAAAAAGCACTAGGACAAATAAACAACAGCATATATATGTATAATTAACGGTTCCTAAACCTAGCAGTAACTGATTAGCAAATGTTTTACCAGCAGACTGATCTGGAACTAGTGCCTTCAGCTTCTTAAGGTGACGCTTAAAGTATACATATGACAAAATACCCATTACTATCGCGTAAACCAAATACATTATCACACCCTTAACTTTATTATCATTATGATAAAAGATTATAATCAACAGCATCTCAACTAAGCCATAAACGCAGAAAAACGGCAGTATTATTGATAATAACAGATGCCCTACTGATGATAAAGGTTTCAATTTTCCTTCATACTTCATCGTTATTTTCTTTCTAACAACTATTGGATAAAAAAGAATAAATGCCGCTCCCAAAGGTAATAATACTAATAAGAAATCCATATTGTCCTCCCAAATTCAAGTTTATGGTTATTATAGCATATTGCACACATTTTACGCACGCACTTTATTATGTGCACATTTCTTTTCAGCAATAAAAAAGGCGCTTTCAAAAGCGCTTCCGTTATAATCTTCATAATATCCAGCTTGTGGTGATGCACTATACGAATATCTTGTTTGTTCGTTTAATTCGCCATATACATCATATGCTTTTGTTCCGCTTGTACAATTATCCCAACGCGCGGCGTTACCCCAGCCCATAAATGTATAACCAGTACGTGTTGGAACTGTTTGTGTTAAGTTATATTTTGTTGGTCTGCCTTGTTCATTATATGATTTACCATCTGAATAATACATCGTCTGGCTGGCTGGTTTATTTGTACCGCCATTTGTATCATAGTTTACTACTAAGGCGTGGGCACGCCATCTAGGATATAAATCCCTAGTTGTATATGCTGTTGTTGCCACTGCATCATTATAGTACGTTGGTCCATAATTTGTATTGAATCTATACATTCTTCCATAATCTTCAACGAAATGCATTCTATGCTTCGTCTTATAATTATCATATCCAGAATTATGATTACAGAATGAAGTGTTTACTAAATATGTATTTGCATAAGATGTAAACCAACCATTATCAGCTACATCATATCCTTGTCTATTTGGAATTAATGTACAATCTTCTGTTGTTAACGTCTGTGTTGTATCAACATATCTTGTTCTTAATATTTCATCGCCATAATATCCAGTTCTATAGTTTACAGTTACGAAGTTATATTCAACGTCAGCGGAAAGACCAGAATAAACTGTACCGCCTCTACCATAGTGGCCAGCACAAATATCATAACCGTGGGCTGCCGTATTAAACGAACAAAGTGGCGCGGTATATGTTTTACCATCTATAACTATAACAATTCCATTCTTAGTCGCTGGTCTATCACCAGTTGTTTGATTTACGTGGTGGAATTTAACAGTATTACCGCCGTTTGAACTATGTAAGCCATAAACGTGATATCCGTTATTTGTGTAAGCGGGAACTGTTAAATATGGCCAAGATTGTGCACTTCTGTCGTGTCCATTATAACCAGAATATGTAAGATTATCTGGATAGTATACTGTAACGCTTGTTGCGTTGTAACCACTTTTTATTGTTCCTACACCACAGTTCGCGCCACAATTATAATACCAATAGTGATCACCCATATGTCCACCATCTTCATAGTGTCTTTCTGTATGGTTAATTGAGTATGTAGCACGATTATATATTGATGCTTCGTAATTATTAGCAACACGCGAACCACATCCATAGCCACAGTTAATCCAGTGATTTGTACTATCGTGTGACCAATTGCCTTGTGTAAATGAATGGCCGTGTGCTGGAATGACCTCGCCGCCATCAGTTTTTGGTCGATTTACATTTTCTGATCTATGGCAGTATTCGCAATATTGATATGCCTCATATTTAAGCGTTGGCTTCTTTCCATTTGTTGTACAAGTTTCTGAATAGCCACCATATGATGCTACTAATACATAATTTATTGGTCCCGTAAAATGGTGTCCTTGACATCCAGGCACACAAGGATTACTTGCGCCGCCACAAGGACATTTCCAATAAGCATTGCCAGAAATACCATCTTTATAACACACACCAGTTTTACAAGCTTGTGCGTCAAATTTTGTTAAACCGATTATACAAAAACAAAACAAAAACAATAATAATGCTTTGAATATGTTATGTTTTATTTTCATTACTTAACCCCTTTCTTTATTTATTCTATTTTATCTGGCATATCACATTCTGGTTCGCAAGGATCATCTGTTCCAGTGTTACATCCAGAATCTGGTGCGCAGCCGCAACTACCCATTTCTGAATTTGATAATATTTGTACAAGACCATCCATATCGCTTTTGCTTGCTAATGATATACCGTAATCAATAATATACATATATTGTTGATTATCCTTTTCATAATATATAGCGGCAGTTACACCATCTATATAGTTTATTTGTTCCCCTTTATTATCATACGTGTCAACTTTATATGAAATGTAGGAATCTGTTATTTTGTCATAATCTACTTTTTCATTTTGAAGTATTTTTTCTGCAATTTTTTCCGAATCATTTAATAAAAAGTATTTTTCATCGGAATACATATATGATTCAGCATCAAGCGTAGAATTTTTTTCATCAATTATTGCGCCATCTGCTGTGTATAGTTTATAGAATAAATCCCAAGTAGTATTTATATCTTTTAGATTAAACCCAAAGGTTTCTTCAAGATCTGCTGTATTTTTGATATCTTCATCTAAATATGTTATATCCGTTTTGTCTTTAATGGATATTATTGAATACGCATCCATTTGTGCCCCTACGGCAGTTGTTTCTTGCGTTTCACTATTTATTTGATTTTTAGTAACGCGTTTATGTATCCAAGCCGCATCAAAAGTATTTATTAAATTAATACCATCTGTTAATTCTTGGCTGTCTATACCATAAGTTTCTTTTGCTTCTTTTACGCTTATTTCATCTTTGATATCTATTTTGCCATTGGTGCTTTGTTTCGATGAACATCCAGTAGCACTAAATATTAGAACAAAAGCCATCAATGACATTAATATTTTTTTCTTCATTTTATTCCACCTCCGAAAGTGTTGATATTATGTATCTTCCAGATTTATTAGTTGTAAACATCATTTTTATAGAATCATCTGATATTTTTCCATATTGAAAATCTTCAATGATTGGCACTAATTCTTCACCATCTTGATATAGCACAAAAACATCGGTATATTCACCGTCGAATAGTGGTGCTATTTTGTTTTCAGCTGTGCCTTTTATAATGATGGTCTGTCTATCTTCTGTAGTTTCAACAACATCTGATTTATTCTGCATTTCGATATCTATTGCAAAAGAATTATGAACCTTATATTTTTTAGGCATTGTTTCTAAGAAACCTTTCAACATCTTTTCATCATTCTTGCTGATAGAAGTATCTATTTTATATTCAAGATCCGTGATACTATCATCCGTCTTGATTATTGCAAGGTCATCAGTTTCCAATAAATTGTTTATGCTATTGGCGTTTTGTTCATCGCCGTGGGTGTACATAGATACACCAACTACGGTTCCAATAACAACAGCTGCAACAGCAATTATTAAAAATAACTTTTTCTTCATAAATTACCTCCTAAAAAGTGCGTTACACTTTTTGTTCTATACAAATTAAATATGAAAGATTTGGACGGATTTAGTTATTAAAAAATGCGCCAAATTATTGGCGCATTTACAAATTCGAATATTGTTTCAAAACATAGAAAAAGCTGGCTTTCTTGCCAGCCTAGTTTTAGTCCCTAAATGGGTTAAATCCATCATTCTATTATTAAGACGGCAATTAGCCGTCTAGAAAGGATGATGTTATGAATACATATAATGAATATAGTTTTGAAGAAACAAAAAGGCGTTTAATATTGATAAACCATTATAAATTATATGAATTTTTAATAGCTTTATGTATGCCAATATATAACAGAAAATATCTAAATCCATTAAATTTTGGCACAAGACTATATGTGATACATAATTACACTAATTGTTACAAGATAAAGGCGCCAATATTAAATGCTGCAAAATTTTGTGATAAATATTGGTGCCCAATGATTCTTGATTTTTATAGTTGTCATAATCCAGGCATCATTGATGATGAATCCTTTAGACTTTATAATGAATCACATTTTTATCATTTTGTATAGCCATCAATAATCTTAACAATAATATTATAAGCTGTATTGTATGCCAGCGCTGCTTTACTGTCGCCTTGTAGTAAAGATCGATATACTTCATACATTACACTTATATTCATTAAATACGATCGAAAATCACGTTTACTAAATACATTTTTGAAAATAGTAATATCATTTGTAAAGTATGCATTTACAATTGTGTTCCATTCAATTAATTCCATCAGTTTATCAATAGCAATGAACATAGACGAATATGGATGTAATATTTGTTCTTCGTATGGAATAGATAGTATTTCACAAGTTATTTTTTCAGTTATCGCTTCATTAAAAAAACAAAGATGTTTGTTATAACATATGCCCAGCAAGTCCTTACGAAATAATCGTCGTTTTACTGATTTTTTATGGATATATTCGTGTAAAAACAAACGTTGTGTAAGTTTTGTGTCAATTAAAATTATTTTCTTTGCTTGAATATCGTATTTCCCAGACATTCCTTCTAAAAAATCATATTGTTTAAGTTGTGATTTGGAAATTACAATAATATCATTCCAAATATCATCACAACTTTTATTAATGTGATATTTATTAAAGAATCCGTTTATATTTGATATTAATTCTTCTGTAATTATAGATTCTAGCATATAAAAAATCCCTTTCGTAGTGGTACATACAGATTATACCAAAAGAAGCCAAGATACTGGCTTCTTTTTTGTACCCCCACGCAGTCTAACAAAACATATTATTAGAAATAAATACATTTTTAAGAAAGGGGAAAGTTTTTTATGGAAAAATTGACTAATGCAGAATTATGCAATAAAATTTGGGAAAAGGCCAGATTGGAAACGGATGACTTTAAATATTGTTGGCAAGTAAGCATAATTGAAAAAATAACAGCACACTTTGATGAATTATCGCCACTTGGTGATGTTCGTTCCAGATGGCAATCATTATTAAAAATCAAAGAACGATTAGATAAAGAAGAAACAGATGACTATAAGAATTGGATAATCAAAAGTTTAAGTCCGCCAGACCCTAATGAAATACCATTTTACCAATTTATTAATAGTCTTGAACCACCAGAAGAGTAAAGAAGAAAGCGAGACTTATGTCTCGCTTTTTTGTGTGAAAAAAATACGCATCCTAATTACATTGGAAAAGAACATATTATTAGTAAATAAAATTGACTAAGGGGGTATAAGAATGGATTTAGTAAATAAATGGAACAGCATAAATATGAAAAAAGGGTTGTGGAAAGAATGGGTTTATACGCTTGAAGCACTTGGATTTGACTATTTGCAAAAAGCGGCAAATAGTTGTGCCGATTTTGAAGAATTAAAAGGAAAAATTAAAACACGTGAAGACGTTATCGCCACAATTATTTATATGGATTGGGTTGTTACTTCATTTGATGAATATTTGAAAACATTAAGGAAAGATGTCGTAACTGGATATGAAGTTTCGAATGAAGCTGAATTTGAAAACGCTAAGCATTATATGAAAGCATTACGTTCATTTGTAGTTGCACATCCGTTAAAAACAGATAGACACCCTAAATATGGATTTAATGGCGATTTAATATGTGCTGACATATATATTAATAAACCAGCTGTTTTAGGGCTTAAAAATCATTATATAGGTCATATTGATTTTGATGGAATAAAACCATTAACCAGTGATGATACTGAAAATTATTTTTATATTGGTGTGTATTCAAAAGAACGTGATGGCGGCAATTCTTTATATGATATGTCATTTAGTCTCAAGGACGTTGAACGTGTTTTTGAACTTACTGTTGATAATTTTAACGAATTGAATAAGTATTTATCTAAACTTAAGAAAGAAGATTTTTAAAACCAAAAGACAGAAATAACTTCGGTCTTTCTGTCATATTCTTTACAAATAAATTTATATGAAAGGACGTGATTTTCTGTTATACTATCCTTAGAAATTTCATACTATAAGTAAATAAGCAGTATTGACAAGCACCCAGCTGGATGATATATTATAAGTACAAAAAGGTGTGATTGACACCTTAAAAATCTGAGATATGGACTAGATTAAATTCTAGTAGTTGGCGGGCAACAGAAAAACCCGAGATACGGGCCGCGTAAAATCGGGGCAGTTGGCAGACAACAGAAAAATCAATCATTTAAAGGAAAGTTTAAAATCACTGCGGTGGTTGGCGACTTTTCTTTTTTTATTTGAAAGGGTAATGATGAAAGGCAATAACGGAACTAAGTTAAACGAATACATTAAGGTAGTAGTTAAAGAATTTGAAAATTTTAAAAAGAATTTATGTGATAAATCCATCCTTGTGGTATATAGGGATAAAGAAACTAAAGAATTGGATTATTTTACAATATCAATCTTAGGAAGCAATTATTATCATTTAACTGGCCTTGCATATAAGGATGATGATGGGGAAAAGGATTCATCGAACCATTTCGGAAGTAAATTTTACCAGAATCTATCAAATAAGAAATTATCAGCTGATAATTTGAAAATTAAAGATAGCAATACTGCATTAAAAATAAAGGCGCTTCCGTATATTACACAATTCTATGCATATTCTAAAATGACGGGACCATTTAATGGTAATGGTTTTAAATTGCGATTAGATAAAGTTATTGGTAATCCAAATATTTGTCTTGGATTAAGAAAGATTGGCAAAAAGGAATATGCCCCAGCATCTAGCTTATACAGTGATACAAGGGATTATGCCAAGATTATCAATCAAGTTGTTGCTGTATTTGTAAAAAATAAAGTTGAAGCTTCTTATAGTGAACCCACGTACACAGCTAAGGGTTTTGATATAGACACTATTGAAAATGATGAAATATTGAAGTTAATAAAAAAGTGATTGAGAATAGTTCTCAATCACTTTTTGTTTTGTGTGCTAGTTTTATGGTAATGGTGCATCGTGGCAAGTACATTTAATAATTACTGGGCCCGAACCTGAACCGCCATAAAGAAATTCAATATCACCAACTGCAAGAACATTTGATTTACCATCAACTGTTGCGGGTGAAGCACCATCTGTTCCAGCAAAATAATATACAACGAAATAGTCGCCATAATCTTCACAATAAGGCATTGGATACCATCCGCGTTCTGCACCATATGCAAGAAGTTCGCTTAATGTCTGTGGTGAACTATTTGATGCTGGCGCGCTAGCACTTCCACCACCACCATTTCCAGACTGCTGTGAAGCAGCAGTCTCATTCTTAGGCTGCTGTACAGCTACCTTTTCCGAAGCTACATAAGAATTGCTAACGTAGGCTGTTCCGCCGCCGTAGCTTATACGGTACCATCCAGTTTCATTACACTGACCAGTAACAACGACTTCATCATTGGTAGCGAAGCTACCAATTTTGTTTCCAGAAGTATCTGGCAAATCGCGGACATTTACAGTTTGCTGCGCATAAAGCGTTTCGCTTTTATCAGTAAATGTATATCCAGATGTGCTTTCAGCTGCGCTAGCATCTGCTTCTGTTTCAGCAGTATTTTCGTTGGCTGCTGCTTTTGCAGCTTCTGCTTCGACTTCCTTTGAAGTCTTTAAGAAATCAGAATCGCTATGCGCTTCCTTGTCATAGACACACACAGCGTATACGCTGAAGTGTGTCGTCTTGAAGGTAACAGTTTTAGCGGTACTGCTAACAACTGGAACCTTTTCGAAAGCGCCCTTGGCGTCTATATAGTAGACTACGTAGTCGCT
>JAFUEG010000013.1 GCA_017464045.1 Lachnospiraceae bacterium | reverse complement strand
AATACTGCACGTAAGGTGCTTTACACAGGCCATATCGGCGATGGAAAAATCTTCGTATACGATGTGGAAAATGTAGTTAAAGTAAGAACCGGCGAGACCGGATACGATGCACTACAGAGTGACAATTAAACTTTACTATTCTGATGTAAATAAAAAGGATATCCTACATTTTTGCATAAATGCAAGTGTGGGATATCCTTTTTTTCTTCTTGCTTTGCATAATCTAATTTTTCATTTTTTAGTTATGTAACCAAAACTAGATATGGCTTTTGCTTTAAGATAATAGTACAAGATGTTGTGAAATGCCTTGAAAATGGCTTTGAATAACGTTTTTTCGGCACATTTTTACAAAAAATAGGTGTTGCAAATTCACATAAAATCCGATATTATGTAAAGTAGGTTTATTTATTTTGGGCAAGTGCGCCCATTTTTAGAAATATTGTATATTGAATATGTAAAAAAATATATCATATATTTTAACTTGTTCAGGTTTTGAGATAAAGAAGGAAAATATCATTATAGTTTTCAAGGAGGAAAAGATATGAAGGATTTAAGGAGAAAAACTGCAATACCTAGAAAGAGAGTGATAGCTATACTGCTGTCAATACTTATGGTGCTTTCTATAATTTTACCAAGTGGAGGAAGCGGTGTAAGGTATAATGCGTATGCGGAAGGGGAGGAGTCTGCCTTAGGTGAAGGTGTTGAAATAACTACCGAGGAGATAACAGATGACCCATCAAACGGGGATGACAACACGGAATCAACACCGAATGTTGAGGAGAATACTTCTGCTGAGACAGCAGATACATCCACAGAATATGATGAAGTTAATAATGAAACAACCGAAGCTGTGGATGCTGCTTTGGATGAAGATACACAGGATAATATCGATGAAAATGAAAATCCTTCAAATGATATAAATAATAATGATATAGAAGATAATGATACGGAAGATATGTCAGTTCCAGAGGAAATCGAAGATGATTTTGATGATTTTGAAGAGGATGACAGTTTATTAAAGGCAGCAAGTTATTATAACGATTTGTCATATTATGTATCAGATGCAGATGCTAAGACCGGTGTAACTTATAACTCAAGTGATAATTCATGGACCGGTGTTAATCTTGATAATGAATATGAATTTACAATTTATTTTACTGAGGATCAGGTAAAACAGTTTATAGAGACAAATGCTGCAATGACATATACTATTCCTGCAGGTATAGTTGCCAATAATATAAGCAGTACATATATAGATTTGGTTTATAAACAGGGTGACAGCAGTGATACCATAAAGGTTTCAAATAATCCGTTTAGTATTCAGGATGGTGTAATTACCTTTAATTTTAATACTGAAGATGCTAATTTCGGTACCTTAAAGAATTCAGATGACGCTCAGTTTTATCTTACTTTTAGGGGTAAATTTGATGGTTCAACGCAAAATATTAACTTTGGTAACGGAGTAACCAGAACTATAGATGCAAGTCTTGAAGGCGATGTATCTGTAAACAAATGGAGCAGCGGCAGTATATCAGCAGACAATGACAGCATTAATTATACAGTCAGAGTTAGCTCAAAAGGCTATAATCAAGGCGTTTCATTGAGCGATAGCATTGATAATAATGACTTTGTACTAGATAGTGTATCATATACTGTTTATGACAGCTATGGAAAATCTGTAAGTACAGGTACGACAAGCGTTAATGCTGATAATAAGAGTTTTAGTCAAAACCTGGGTAATTTACCAAATGGGTATTATGTAGATTTTAATTATAAAGTTAAGATTAAGGACGGTGCTGATTTATCCGGCTCTGATACAGATCAGGATGGTAAGGTAGTGGTAAATAACACTGCTTCTGTTACCAGTACCAATACTGATTCAGATACAAGTAATAATACTAAATCAACAACCAATAATGTAACTTACAGTTCTATATCCTCTAAGTATGCAACAGATATAGATCAGACTACCGGAATAGTTACTTGGACTATAACTTTAAATCCTGAGAGATTGGTTTCTTTAAATGGAAAGACCTTAACGGATGTTCTTACAGATGATACTACAACAATTAATGATAATCAGGAGTTCTTAGGTGATATAACAATAAAAGGTTATGAAAATAATTCAACGGGCACAGGGACTGCAGATGTTGAACATAGCTATACACCTTCCGGAAGTTCATTTAATTATACGTTTAATGAAACTGATGCAACAAAAGCATATTACTATGTAATTACATATCAGACACAGGCAAAGGATATGGATAAGCAGATATCTGATATGAAATTAAAGAATACTGCTACATTTTTAAATACAGATAAACCGGGGGAAGCAACCATCGGTATAAATGATAAATTTGATATAAAAAAGACTGCAACGGAAGTTAACTCTGAGTATGTATTGTGGACTGTTACCGTCGATGTACCGGCTAAAGGTCTTGACAGTCTTGTGCTTACTGATACGGTTCCATCTTCAAACAGTGAGTACTATGATAGTATAGATGATACAAGTGTAACCATTACCGGACTAAAGACAACAGAAAGTGTAGATAAGACATATACTGCACATGGATTTACTTTTACATTCCATAAATCAAATGGAGATGCAGGTCTTGACAGCTCAACTTCAAATAGACAGGTTGTTATTACATATAAGACAATTGTCAATCAGGACTGGCTTGAAAAAGCAAAAACAGATACATGGCGTAAAACCCATACAAATACCATTAATGCCAGAGCAAATGATATAGAAAAGACTAAAACGGCAGATGCTTCACCTGTTCAGCCGGAGGTACAAAAGTATCTTGGCAGCAAGGGAACTGTAACTATAGACGGGGTTAAGTATCCTTACTATGAATTTAAGATAAGAGTAGCGCCTGTTGATAGTGACACAATAACCATTACGGATACTTTACCGGAAGGTTTTGTAATATATACTGAAACTCCTGTAACTAATTGGTCTAAGAAAACCAGGGTATACGGAAGTAATTCGGTTTGGAATAATGATTACGATTTAAATTTGACTGCAACTGCTTCAGCACCTGATGCGGATAATAAGGTTACATTTACTGTACCTATCAGTAAGAATCCGTCAACAGATAGTTATTACAGCTATTATTGGATTGATTACTTTATTATAGTAGAAGATACGACAGCATTAAAAACTTTGGATCAGGCAGCGTTAGATACAGAAAATGATAAGATAACTCTTACCAATACAGCAACATATATGGGAGAGAGTTTCCCTCTTGACTTTGAATATGCACCTGACAAAGCAAATAGCAGTACCCTTACAAAAGAGCTTATTAGCCAGAATGATGGTGTTGCAAAGTATAGGATTGATGTCAATCCTGAAAAGCTTAGATTAAATGATGGAAATGATATAACTCTTACAGATACATTTACAAACTTAAGTATTGATTACTCAACAATTAAGGTTACTGCCATAAGTCCTGAAGATGCAGATGTAGTATCCTGTGATGTTCGTAGTAATGTCATGACTATTGTTTTAAATGATGAAGCACACTATACAATTGAGTATGAGTCCAATATACTTGCAACCGGAGAATATAAAAATGTGGTTGAGGTAAAAGGCTTCACTGCTACAAAATCAGCCAGCTATTCATCATCGGGTGGTGGTGATTACGGTAATCAGTTATCGATTAATATATTTAAGCAGGAGTACGGAAATGCACTTAACAGACTTGAGGGAGTTGAGTTCCAGCTCTTTATAGACGATAATGGAACAGCGGTTCCGGTAACTGATGAAAAAGGCAATATAGTTACAGCAACTACAGATGAAAATGGTAAAGCTACCTTCCAGGGAAGCAATACTGCCGGATGGAAGATAGTTAAAGGACAGAAATACTATATCAAGGAGTTAAATCCACCTGAGGGATATCTTGGTATTGAAGGTATGTATAACTTTACGATAGCTGATGTTTCCGACTGGAATCACTACGTATATAAGACCGGTGAGACCATGCGTGTGGATAATAATAAGATTGACCTTAAGGTTACAAAGACCTTGGACAATGCACCGGATGATTTGGATTTAAGTACTATTAAATTCACGGTGGTTGTAAGTGAAGGTGAAGGCGATGCAGCCAAAACAAAGACATATACTAAGACGCTTGCAGAAATAAAAGCAGGAGCTGATTCCGGCTCAAGATGGTACAGCTATGACTCTGCTGCTAAGACATATACATGGTATTTCACTGACCTTACTTCAGATAGCAGTGCCGTTGTAACTGAGACAATTGATTCAACTGATCCGGCAGCTGTTCCTAGTTCAATTACTTATAGTATTTTAAATGATGGTACTGCTACTGTATCTGAGAAAAATTATACAAGCGGAACTAATTTAACCGTAACGGGACTTGCTAATGACTCAATAAAGACAGTTTCATTTACAAACAGCTATTCAGGAACTGTAGATGTTACACCTGTTGCATACAAAAAACTTGATTATAAATCAGTTGGAACAGGCTCAAATGAAACTTTCCCATTGGATGGATTAGCATTTGACTTTTCATTATATATTATCCCGGAAGGTTTCTATACGAGTAATCATCTTACACCGATGACAACGGCCTTTTTGACTGATTCCGGAAACTGGAATACGACAGCAGCAAGCACATCAACGGCATCGGATTCTACAAAAGGTAAGATGACCTTTGACAAAATAACTTACAGTTTAGGTGGTGCTGCTGTATTCCCACAGTACTACTATTATAAAATAAAAGAAAATACTTCAGGCTATGATAAAATTACGGATGATACGGGCTACGTTATCATGACAGTGGTTATTAATAAGGATTTAGACACCGGTGCGCTTACTAAGAGTGTAACTTACACCAAGTATAATGCTGATGGAACTGTAGCCGTAGCAGCAACAACCGATCCGAAGGCTGTAGCATTTAACAATACTTCAGATGATACAACACTTGAACTTAAGGCAAATAAGCTTTTAACAGAAAACGGGAAAAATGTAACACCTGGAAATGTTTTCAGCTTTAAGCTTGAGCCTGTTGCTTTAAATGGTATAACTGATGACCAGACCAATGCTAATCAGGCATCTGTCACAAATAGTGCAGGAAATATTACATTTGCAGCACTTACATATAAGGGCGAAGATATAAGTACGGACAGTTCAAATCCTACTGTTTACAGATACAAGATTAGTGAAAATACTGCGCCTGCAGGTTATACGACAGATACAAATTATTACTATGTAGACGTAACTGTAACACGTGACACTACAACAGGAGGAGTAAAGACTTCAACAAAAATTACTAAGTACAAAGCTGACGGAACAGTTATAGAAGAAAATGTTGCTGCTTCAAAGATTGATTTTAATGATGAAAAGGCAGCACGTACCGGAACTATAGGACTTTCTGTATATAAGGAAGTGGATGGTAGTATAGTAGGTGTTGATGGAAATACCTACGGCACCAAATTTAATTTCCTTTGTGTGTATCTGGGAGAGCAGTCGAATTCACTTAAGCCGGATGAAATAACTTCAAGCACTCCTTTTGCAAGTGCTCCAAAAGAAGCATTTCTTGCCGCGGATTCAAATATTATTACATTCCCTGATATTACTTACAGTACTGCAAAAGGTGCAAATACCGAATTTGGTACAGGTAAGCATATCTACAAGATATACGAAGGAACGTCGGGTTATAGTGGAATTACAAGCACACAGGACTATTATGTCGTTGTGGTTTCCGTTGTTGATCCGGGAAGTGGAACAACACTTACACCAACTATAGACAAAGTTTATAAATATGCATATGATTCGACAGCCGGAACATGGGGAAGTGCACAGCTCGTGCCGGGCGGAACATCAAACGTAATATTTGACAATACTACCAATCAGTTTAAACTTCCGCTTAATGCAACAAAGATAATTGCCAACGGAACTTATCCAAAGGATGGTTTTGAATTTGAAATAAAAGCTATAGACAATACAGGTACAGGCGGTAAGTATTATAAGAGTGGTACAGCAGATGAAACGGTAATTACTGATACATCCGGAAATGCAAAGTTTACTGATCTTGTGTTCAAAGCAGGTGATGAGGGAACTTATCAGTTTGAGGTAACTGAAAAAGCGGGAAGTGATGCTTCTGTAATTTATGATACATCTGTTTATATCGTAACAGTAAATGTAACAATTAACAGTTCAACAAAAGCTGTAAATGCTGTGGTTTCGTTGGTTCAGAAAAAGGATAGTCCGTCTGATCCGGATTTGACGACTGTAGCAACAAAAAGAATAGAATTTACAAATACTCTTAAGCCGACAGAGGGATCAGTAACCTTTGCTGCTAAAAAGAAACTTAAAAAAGCGGGTGAAACAGATGCTTCCAGCGTTATTACTGATAATGATGGAAATCTAAAGGAGTTTTCATTTACTCTTCAGGAAGTAAATGCTTCAGGAACGCCTGTGATATCTGGTGTTAACCAGACAAAACAGAACACGATAAACGGAGCAATTAGCTTTGATGCAATACCTTATGCCGATACTGATATTGGTACAACTCGTTATTATAAGATAAGCGAGGTTGTTGAAACAACACCTGATGGATATATATATTCCGGTGCAGAATATTATGTCAAAGTTGATTTGACTTTAGATGCAGTAAACAATCGTGTTGCTGCGACACCTACATACTATAATAATGTTAGTATGACATCGGCATATGAAGTTCAGGCTAGTGATGTGGTATTTATAAATGAAGAGCGTGAAAGCGTTCTTAATTTGGAAGCACATAAAAATCTTGTAGGTGCAGATCTTTCTGATTATAACGGAACGACTGATGGTTTTGAATTTACTGCTACAAGAAATGGCAAGACTTATAAGGGATATAATGACGCTAGTGGCAATGTTGTGATATCAATCGATGAAGTGTTTAGTATAGATGATGTTGTAAAAACAAATGCTGTTTTACCTGGCCCTTATGAGTATGTAATTAAAGAAACTTCTAAGACAGGATTTATCTGCGATACAAATGAGTATGTTGCAAAGGTTGTATTTAATTATACAGCCGGTGGAATTGAACCTACAGTTACATACTATAAGAGTACTGATTTAGTTAATCCTATATCTGCAGCTGATGTTAAATTTAAAAACACCAAGGAAGCTACACAGGAGATTAATATAACAGCTCTTAAGACTTTTGGAGTTGGCCAGGATGAGCCGGGGACAAATAGGATTTTTAGCTTTGGTTTATATCAGGATGGTGGTGCAACCCCTATTCAGATAAAGCAAAATGAGGCTGATGGTAAAGTAACATTTGATAAGATTGTGTTTGATCAATCCGTATTTGGAGATGCAAATACTAAAAACATTACATATACTGTAAAAGAACTAGTACCGTCGCCTACACCGCTTCCAGGATATATATACGATCCTACTGAATATACTATAGAGGTTACTTTGACCAGAAATAGTACTACCGGTGAAATTGATGTATTACATACAATAACGAAAAGTGGAAGTAGTGATACACAAAGTGGTACAAATATTATAGGATATGATTCTTCAAATGGAGAATTTATAAAATTTAATAATGATTATGATGGTACTACAAAGTGGCCTTTATCTGTTAGAAAAGTATTATCTGGTAATGAGGACATTAACCTTCCGTTTACTTTTATACTTGAGAAATATACTAATTCAGACTTTACTACAGTGGAACATACTTATGAAGCGACATCTGATAATACTGGATATGCTGTATTTGACGAAACTGAAACTCAAATTATGGGTACTCCAGGATTAGAAGAGCATTTTTATTATATACTTAAAGAGAAGAATACAGGTGATAGTCTTGTTTCATATTCATCTGAAGAAATCAAGCTTGATGTAATTGCAGATGAAGAAAATAAAATTACTGTTAAAAAATATGGAACTGATGAGGTGTATGAAGAATCTCGTGTTTCATTTACCAATACTATAAAGATTAAGGTTAAGAAAACTGATACCATTGGCAATGAATTAGATGGTGCAGAACTTCAGGTTTGGAGCAATGATGCAGTTGTAAATACAAGTGGCGGAAATGATAAGACAAATGGTATAACTGACAATGCTTATACTGGTATAACTATAGGACAGGAATACGAATTGAGAGAAATAAAGGCACCTGTCGGATATGCTAATGCAGATAGTGTTAAGTTCAGAGTGGTTTATGATTCGGTAAATAAAAAGTATGTACTTCAAACACATAATGGTACTGACTATGTGGATGTAACAGGCACAGGAGACGAGCTCTTTACAGTTGTTATGCAGGATGAAACAAATAGTCTTATCATCAATAAGAAGATATCTGATACAACCTTCCTTGAAGGTGCTACACTTCAGGTTAAGGATGCTGCGGATACAGTATTTGAAACTGCATGGACTACAGATATTATGGGTGGTACAAATCAGAATCATAGTATTGATTTAAGCAGGCTTACACCAGGAGAGTGGTATACTTTGGAGGAAACTAACGCTCCGTTTGGTTATGAGATTGCAGAACCGGTACAGTTTATGATTGACACTGATAATAAGGTATGGTCTAAGAAACAGAGTGAAGCTGTTACAGACGCAATTGAGCTTACCAATGTGGATGGAAAGTATACGCTCGCTATGTTTGATGAACCGTTAAAACTTACAATAACTAAGTATAACAGAGCTACAAATGACAAGCTTCCGGGTGCAGTGTTCTCGATATATGCAAAGGATGGAAGCGGTCTTGTACAGTCAGGTATAGAGGTAAGTTCTGCTGGAACAATCAGCTTAAATGTTCTTACACTTGGATTGACGGCTGATAAGGAGTATATACTTGAAGAGACAACACCTCCTGATGGATTTGAAATTACAGATCCTATAACATTTAAAATTACGAGTGATAACGTGCTTGTTGTAGATGGAACTAATATGCCGGATACTGAGATAGAGGTATATGACAGAGCAGAGGGAACTATCTATATAAGCAAAGTTGACCCGGATAGACTTGGGGTTGAACTTGAAGGAGCATATCTTGGAATATATAAGGATGGAAAGTTAGTTGAAAGCTATCACTCCGGAAGCCAACCTCATGAGATAAGAACAGGTGATCTTGACAAGAATAAGATTTATATCTTAAAAGAGATTGAAGCACCTAAGAGTGCAGGAGTTCCTACACATTATATTTCAGCTGAGATTAAGTTCTATATTGATAACAATAGTGACCTTCACGTTCAAAAAGCTGATGAAGCAGATTACTCATTAGTGGGTGATGGCATGATAGTTATGGAGGATAAGGCAAGGGATGTTGTTAAGATTAGCAAGATTGACCTTGTAAGCAGTGACGAGCTTCCAAATGCAAAACTTAAAATAACAGATGAACATGGAAATCCTGTATATGAAAAGACAGTTGATGAACATGGTAATCTTACTACTACAACTAATAAACTTGAGCATACAACAGACGGCAGTAAGTGGGAGATTGACTACTCAACCTTTGAACTTGGTACTCCTTATGTCCTTACTGAGATAACTGCACCGGATGGATATGAAGTTGCGGAAGATATTACATTTATGATTGTTAATGAAGGCGGACAAAATGTAATTAAGATTAAGCAGACAGATGGCTCATATTTGCCTAATACTAATATGACGGTTATTATGCAGGATGCTCCTATGAACTATGTTTCATTTGTAAAGATTGATAAGTCCAGTGGACAGACACTTGCAGGAGCTGAACTTACTATATATGATTCGTATGGTAATGTTGCTACAAGCTTTACAACTACTAAGGATGCTAAGAGTTACAGAGTTGATGACTTCAATGTAAATGAAGAATATACATTGAGTGAAACGGGTGTTCCTGATGGTTTCTATAAGGCAGATGATGTTGTATTTAGAGTAAGCTTTGTAACAACTGAAAATGGTAGAATACGTAAGCTGTTTGTTAGGGATACTGACGGAACATTTAAGGTAAGAGAAACAGGACAGATAGTTGTAGAGGATGAGCGTATATACAAGGTTAAGATTTCAAAGATTGATTTAACTTCCGAGGAAGAAGTACCTGGTGCTCATATACAGATTATAGATGAATTTGGAAGTGTAGTTACCGAGTGGAATTCAACAAATACTCCTACGGAAATTGAGGGATTAAGACCAAATGTAACATATACTCTTAGGGAGACTGTTGCACCACAGGGGTATAAGATAACTACAGATACAACATTTGCACTTAAATCAGATGCGACTATAGATTATGATAAGACTACAACAGCTATTTCAAGTGAAGGAGTGCTTCTTGTTAAGGATGATATAACAAGTCTTAACTTTACTAAGTATGGTCTTATATATGAGTCATGTGGAACCGACCCTGCAGCATATGAACCTCTTGAGGGAGTTGAATTTGCAGCATATGCAATTGACAATGATGGTAATGTATCAGATACACCAGCAGCTACAGCCACTTCAAGTAAAAATGGTATAGTGTTATTTACAAAGTTGGCAAAAGGCAAGTATCAGATACGTGAGACAAAGAGTGTAGGTACATTTAAGATTAGTAAAGATTATTTCTATGCAACAGTTGATGACAATAATTTTGCCGGACTTACCGATAAGGAAGGAAATAAGATTGAAGGTAATAGAATTGTCGATGACCAGTATAGAACTGATATAATATTTACTAAAGTAAGTGAAAAAGATAAGGCCAAGAAACTTGCAAACTCTACATACGGACTCTACAGGAAAAATAGTCTTGATGAGGAAATACTTGTTGCAACGACAGTATCTGATGAAAATGGTGTTGTAAAATTTGAGGGCGTTTTAGTTGATACCAAGTATGTAATTAGAGAATTAAAATCACCGAACGGTTTTTATGTATCACAAAATCCGATTGAGATAAGCTTTAAGCTCGATGCCGAGGAAGTAGTTTTAGATTCATTTAACGATGGTAAGGGTACAGCATTACTCGCTGCAAACGGAGAGATTACATGGCTTGAACCGGCAGTAGTAGTTAGCTTCCTTAAGGTCGATGAAAATGGTAATCCTCTTCCGGGTGCTACACTTGCCATAGCTGATAAAAATGGTAATGTTGTTAAAAATGAAGCAGGACAGGAACTTGTATGGGTTTCAACTTCAACGGCAGTTGAGGTGTCTGATGTACTTGTGATTGGAGAAACTTATCAGTTGGTAGAGCTTACAGCACCGGATGGATATAAGGTTGCAGACCCTGTTAAGTTTGAAATACCTGATGACAAGGTTGAAACAGGAGAAAATAAGGTTGTATCAGTTGTAATGAAGGATGAAATACTTGTGATACCGCCTGAATCGGTTGTAACACCGCCTACAGAAATCTCAACACCACCGGCTGAAGTAACCACACCTCCTTCGGTACAGACAGGTGATAATACACCGGTGAAACCGGTTACCTTTATAATGTTGCTTTCACTTGCGGGTATCATAACTTTATTTGTACTTGGAAGAAAGCATAAGAAAATTTTTAAGTAAAAAAATAATTTAATATTAAAAGGGAATGCAATGGTTTATCAGTTGCATTCCCTTTTTGATTAAATTACAGATAAAAAAAAGTTGACAATAAAAATATATTTCATTATAAATACTATTAGTGTTTTGATTAATAATATAGATATGAAGGTTTTTTATTATGGCTAAAAAAGATAACTCGCTGCGTAACTCATTTTTACTTTTACTCACTGCTATAATTTGGGGTACCTCCTTTGTTGCCCAGTCGGCAGGTATGGAATATATAGGTCCGTTTACCTTTAGTGTAACAAGGTATATATTGGGCGGAACTATACTTATACCTGTTATATTATTTATGAATAGGATTGATAAAAAAAGCAGATTAAAGGATGGAATATCGGAGGATGACATAAGGCGTGAAGAAAAGCATGTATTTAAGACTTCGGTAAAGTATGGCATTGTTTGTGGTATTATTTTATGTGCAGCCAGCAATTTTCAACAGATGGCTATGCTTCACGCATCTGCAGGTAAAGCAGGCTTTATAACTGCATTTTATATCATTCTTGTACCTATTGTTGGGATTTTTTTAAAGAAAAAGACTTCTCCGATTATATGGTTTTGTGTTTTACTTGCACTTGTTGGACTTTATTTCCTGTGCATAGGCAGAGGTGGAGAGTATGTATTTGAAATATCGGATGTGCAGCTCCTTATGTGTGCTCTTATATTTTCATTTCATATAATTTTTGTAGATTATGCCAATACTAAAAAGGTAAATGGCGTAATTATATCAAGTACGCAATTTTATACTGCTGCCGTAATAAGCGCATTTTTTGTATATCCGATGGATGGTGTGGTTTATGATATGATGCCGGCTATGGACCTGATCATCAAGGCTGCTCCTTCGATTCTTTACTCGGGTATCATGTCCTGCGGTGTTGCATATACCTTGCAGATAATCGGTCAAAAGGATGTCAATCCGACAGTGGCTTCGCCCATAATGAGCCTTGAGTCAGTTGTGTCCGCGATTTCGGGCTTCCTTATCCTTGGACAGAAGATGTCCGTGGATGAGATAATCGGATGTGTAATCATGATCGTGGCGATTATACTTGCGGAGCTTCCGGTTGGGAAGAAAAGGGTGTGAAAGTATTTATTTCTTATCTGTACAATAGGTAATAAATTTATTTAGAACCGTATGTTTTATCTTTCCATTTGGATAGATGAAACCTACGGTTCTTTTTTTGACCTCTTTTTCAAGAGGAAGCTCAATAATCTGCCCACTTTCAAGATAATCGGCTGCAAATTCACGAACGACACTCGCAACACCCATTCCGATGGCGGCAAAATCTATGAGAAGATCCATGTTATTAATTTCAAGTACCTGATTTGGATATATACCTTCTTCAGCCAGATAACTGTCAATATGGGTTCTGGTTATGTTATTCGGCTCAAGCAGCATGAGATTGGATTTTTCAAGTATTTCCTTAATTGAAAGCTTGAATTCGTTTTTATTATCTTCCTCGCTTATAAAGGATGTAAGGTTTCCTGCAAAAAAGTATGGACTTTCAACGATTTCTGACTCGTCCTTTTCTCTAAGATGCAGATTATCTATATAGTTGTCTGAAGCTACAAATATATCATGAATATCCTGAAGCTTCTTGTATTCAAAACCCTTTGGAATATCTGTTTCACAGATAAGACCTATATCAATTTTATCCTCTTGTAAAAGCTTGATGGTATTGATGGTGGAGTGGCAGTCAATTATAACCTTGATATGAGGATTTTCGGTTATAAATCCCTTAAGGTAATCAAGGAGAATATGCTTACATAGTGAGGTGCTTACGCCAATCCTTAACTGACCGATACCAAGCTCATTTATCTTCTTGATTTCATCCTCGCCCTTTGTAATACTTTCAAATGCAGATTCAATATGCTTATATAAAACCTCACCTTCTGAGGTCAAGACAACACCCTTAGAGGTCCTTTCAAATAATTTTGTATCAAGACCTTCCTCAAGCTTGGATAAGGACTTACTGATAGCCGGCTGGCTGATAAAAAGCTTTTCGGCAGCCTTACTGAGACTCCTATACTTCGCAACATTATAAAAAACCTTATAATTATTCAAATTATCGTACATAAAACAACCTCACAAATTATTAATAAAAAAATTCAAAAATAAAATTCAGAAATAGAATTCAAATATCTTTGTTAATCTATTAAAAGACATTAACCCTAATTGGTTTCCGACATAAAGGATTATTCAATTTCATATAACAGAATTTTATTATACAATAATAAAGATATAACTTCAAGTTATAACTACTATTAATAATTTTCATTATGAAAAAAATACTCCTTATGTTACAATAACAATCAGTTTACTAGCGGATTTTAAAGGCGTGCCGTTAAAAAACTTATATCTTAGTTGTACGGATAACAATGTATAAGCAGGTACTCTGAATACGCCGGTACTTAACGATTTGTATGACGATTATAATCAACTTTACGAAGTAAAGAGTTGATTATAATTGGCATACGAAAAGTTTAGTACCGCTGCGTATGAGGGTAGCGAGAGCGTGCCTGCGATACATTGTTTATCCGTACAACTAAGTCAAGAAATTAAACCGGCACGCCCACAAATTTCCGCTAAAAAGAATATTATGGAGGAAACCAATATGGGTATGACTATGACACAGAAAATTCTTGCAGCTCATGCAGGACTTGAAAGTGTAAGCGCAGGACAGCTCATTGAAGCAGATTTGGATTTGGTTTTAGCCAATGACGTCACAGCTCCTGTTGCAATTCACGAGATGGAGAAATTCAACAAAAAAGAAGTGTTCGACAAGGATAAGGTTGCTCTTGTTATGGACCACTTCACTCCTAATAAGGATATCAAGAGTGCAGAGCATTGTAAATGCGTAAGAGAGTTTTCAAAGGACTATGATATTACAAACTTTTTTGATGTAGGTGCAATGGGAATCGAGCATGCATTATTACCGGAAAAAGGTCTTATAGTGGCAGGTGAAACCTGTATAGGTGCTGATTCACATACATGTACATATGGTGCACTCGGTGCATTTTCAACAGGTGTCGGAAGTACTGACATGGCAGCCGGTATGGTTACCGGTAAGGCATGGTTTAAAGTACCTTCCGCAATCAAGTTTAATATAGAAGGAGAAAAGGCTAAATGGGTAAGCGGTAAGGATGTTATCCTTCACATTATCGGTATGATAGGCGTGGATGGCGCATTATATCGTTCCATGGAATTTGTCGGTGAGGGAATTAAGAATCTTACCATGGATGACAGATTTACAATTGCCAATATGGCTATAGAGGCAGGTGCCAAAAATGGTATCTTCCCTGTAGACGAGCTTACAGAAGAATATATGAAGGAACACTCAACCAAGTCTTATACAAAGTATGAGGCTGATGCCGATGCAGAGTATGATGAGGAGTATACAATTGATTTATCTACTCTTAAGCCTACCGTAGCATTTCCTCATCTTCCTGAAAATACAAAGACTATCGATGAGGTTGGCGATATAAAGATTGATCAGGTTGTAATCGGTTCCTGTACAAACGGCCGTATCTCTGATATGAGAATTGCAGCAGAGATTATGAAGGATAGACATGCTGCTGACGGAGTAAGAGTTATTGTTATTCCGGGAACTCAGGATGTATATCTTCAGATGTTAAATGAAGGCTTGACTGAAATATTTATAAAAGCAGGTGCTATAGTTTCAACACCTACCTGTGGTCCTTGCTTGGGAGGACATATGGGAGTTATGGCTGCCGGTGAGAAAGCAGTTTCAACAACCAATCGTAACTTTGTAGGCAGAATGGGACATGTGGATTCAGAGGTTTACCTTGCAAGCCCTGCCGTTGCTGCGGCATCAGCTATAACAGGTAAGATAAGCTGTCCATGTGAGCTTGGATTATAGGACAAAGGAGGTTATGAAAATGAGAGCATGTGGAACAGTTCACAAATACGGTGACAATGTAGATACAGATGTAATAATTCCTGCAAGATATCTTAATTCATCAGATCCTGCTGAATTAGCTAAAAGCTGTATGGAAGATATAGATAAGGATTTTGTAAACAGAGTAAAGCCGGGTGACATCATGGTTGCCAACAAGAACTTCGGATGCGGTTCTTCAAGAGAGCACGCACCAATAGCTATAAAGGCTTCAGGCATAAGCTGCGTTATAGCTGAAACTTTTGCCAGAATCTTTTACAGAAATGCAATCAATATAGGACTTCCGATTATAGAATGTCCTGAGGCTGCCAAGGCAATCGAAGCCGGCGATACAGTGGAAATCGACTTTGATTCAGGTATGATATATGACAAGACAAAGGGCTTGGAATTTAAAGGTCAGGCATTCCCGCCATTTATGCAGGAGATAATCAAAAGCGGCGGACTTATAGCAAGAATTAACGCAAAGAATTAATTTACAATTATAAAATTTTTTTATTGATAAAAAATCAAATAATTATTTTATAAGTATTTATTTTAACTATTAATAATTAACAGGACTT
>JAFUEG010000309.1 GCA_017464045.1 Lachnospiraceae bacterium | reverse complement strand
GTTTATGCCATAAATATTATCAGTATTATCGCTTTCCTCATAGTAATTCCGTCCATTTCTTTTACTACTATATGTATCTTCTTTGTCCGACAGATATATAAGCTCCTGTTCCCTCTTATTTTTGTTATAAATGTTAATCGATACATTTTTGATAACCTTAATTATGTATCTCTTACAATCTTCTGACTTAGCATCCTCAAAGTATACATCTTTTTTCATCATCCTTATAAAAGCTTCCGAAACCGCATCCTCCGCCTGTCCCTCGTCATTTAGTACCCGATAAGCAACCCGGTACATCTTTTGTTCATACAGGCGGTAGCATTCTTCAATAAAGCCAACCTGCGGAGCAATATTTTTCTTTTTAGACACCTTCGTCCCTCCCTTCGTATGATTTGTAATTAGTTCGTACGAATTATCCTTACACTATCTCGTCTGCAGACTCGATATCCTAACTCGCAAAATGCCGGCGCACGTATACGCGCTCCGTCGCTTTGCTCATTACACTATATATAACAGATTTTAAATGGAATTTGTGACAAAATATTAAAAACTAAAAACAGTTGGTTACAATTATTAACCAACTGCTTTTAATAACATCCTTTAGATTGTATAATCATTATTCAAAATTATATGAGCACTGGATATCATCCCACTGTTCTGTACCTGTCAAAACCTCATCCGGCTCTATATGTCCATGAAGATTCTTTGATTCATTTGCCGGCACACTTGCTCCTCCGAAACTATGTTGAATCACAGTTTCTTCTATTCCACCTGATGTATTGGTCATCGTTATATTAATACCGCTTATATTTAATTCCTCATCTGTTCCATTTTTTACATTTAAATAAATGTCAACTGAACCATCTTCATTTTGCCAGACAAGAAATACATCTGAACAAACTCTATCCGGTATAACAACATCATTGGCACTCCATGAAAAATCTCCTTTTTCTATAGATGGACTGTAATAATTCCTACCGGATTCAATCGCATTTAAAGCATCAGGATAAAGTAACCCAAGTATCTTTTCTTTTATTTCATCCAAACTATCGCTTTTTAGTACAATTTTCCACTCACCATCTTCATTTGTCATAATGTCTGCGAAGGTGATACAAACAGGATTTTCATCAGGGAGAGTCTTTGTATCCTTATAGTTAAAATATCCAACATAATAATATTTACCGTTTTTACATATCTTATAAGCAATAATATCATTGTATCCGGAAGTTAAAATTGTATCATTAATATAATTATATCTATTATCTATTAATTCTTTTTCTCCTATAAAAAGCGAATCAAAACTATTTTTTTCATTATTTTGGCAATAGTATTTCATTAAATAATAAATATCTCTTGCAGCACTCGCTATATCATTATCGGTATAATTATCTTCTGTAGTTTGAACGGCTGCATTCTGAGTTGTTATGGTATCGGACTCTGAAAGTTCATCTCTTCTACTACCAAATATTTTAATAAACAGCCACAAGTTAAACACCAAAAAAACTACTAAAAAAGATACTATCCATACCTTTTTACCTTTCTTTTTTATATTATCCTTATAGTAATTATTGTAACCGGAATTATCATATAAATTTTCAGACGATAAATTAGTCGTAGTTACTATAGGTGCTGCCGGTGGAATATCTAGCGGAGTTAATTCCGGAACTGCCGACGAAATATCTATCGGAGTTACTGCCGGTGCTGCCGGTGGAATATATATTGAAGTATCTACCGGTGCTGCCGATGGAATATACATCGAAGTATCTTCCGATGCTGCCGGTAAAATACCCATCGAAGTATCTGCCGACGTTTCCATCGGAGCTGCCGGCAATTTTTTTTGAGGTTTTTCCTCTGATTTTTTTACAGACTTCTTAACTGTTTTTTTAGCCGGCTTATCAATAGATTTTTTTACAGATTTCTCTGCCGCTTTTTTATTTTTTTTATTTGTATTATAGCAATCATCTAAAGCATTGTTTACATCTTCAGCTGTACTATATCTTTTATCCGGATTATTTGTTATACATTTATCTATAACATCTCTTACCTCAGAATTAATATAATCCGCTGTTCCCCCATCTGAATAAATATATTCTATAACTTTTCCGACTGAATAAATATCAGATAACTTACTTCCTCCAAAACCATTGGTAATCTCCGGAGCTGAATATTCATCAGAAAAACCCTGTATAACCTTTCCATCCTTACCTTGCGCAATTCCAAAATCTATAAGATAAGGCTTGTTATCACGTCCTACCATTATATTTTCAGGTTTTAAATCTACAATCACCAAATCGACATAGCTGCTGTGCAGATATGATATTATATCAAGTATATTTTTAGACAATGATAATTTTTGTTTTTCTGATAATTCCGATTCTTTACAATATTTGTTCAGAGTTGTACCATCAATATAATCCATTACTATGTAATAGGTTCCATTTTCATAAAATGCATCATATACATGCGGAATTTGTGCATGTCTGATACTCAGCATCACATCTATTTCGTTTTGAAGTAATTCTGAAGTATATGCATATGGTTTTAACTCTTTAATAGCAAGTTTTCTATTTAGATTTTTTTGTTCAGCCAGATATACCCTGCTGGTTCCACCCTCACCAATTTTATTTTTTATTATGTATTTTCCGTCCTGTAAAGTTGAGCTGATATGCACCCTTAAATCATTGAAATCAGGTTTTTTATATCGTGGTTCCATAAATCCCAACTCAATAAACGCATCTGCCATAAGCTCCATATAACCAACAGTTCTGTCATATGATAAATCAATATATTCTTTTACAACGGTTTCTGAACCATGAGTAGTGTTGTTTCTTACAATCCTCAGAACAGTATTTAAATCTTTAGGCAGTTTACATCCATAGCATTCCAACGCATAAATTCTATTATGAAATGAACTGCTGATAGCTATTTTCCTTGTTTTGTTTTTATAGAGCAATTCTATGTATGTTTTATTATCCTCAAATATTTTTTGTGTATTATTGCTTTTTATAAACTCTTCAACTTTTATCACTGCAATAATATCAAGCAGATTAAATACCTGAGTAAGACATTCTTTATTTCTTTTATAGTTGCCCTCAAGACTCAAAAGTCCGTAATTTTTCAACCATTTACGCAGTACTTCTTCTTTATCAGAATATAAATCAATGCTCTCGACATCTATTATATCCCTGATATCTGTATCTTCTGAACTATAAGAGTTGCCTTTTGTATTGTTCAACTTTCATTCTCCTTCGGAATTTAGTCAGCCATGAATCAATTGAATCTGACAATTCTCTAACATATCTCTCAATGTATGTCGTCAGATAATTGTTGTAAAAAATCTGACTGTTATCTCGACTAATTTGTAATAAAATTATAGATTAGCCGAGATATATATAATTATGTTTTTACTTTAATAATACTTTATGCGGCATTAGCATTAATCTGTTCAATGACATTTCTTATTTTCGCCCAAACATTCAAGTCAGTGAATATCTCAACAACACTTCCTCTATCTGTAAAAGGTGATTCTTGGAGCACAGAAAAAACTTTCAGCAATCCATTATGAACAATATATTCAACAATTTGATTTACAAAATAAATCTGTCTACTGTCCAAATTGCTATCATTAAGAAAATCAGAGAAAGCCATCATATCAGCTGACGGTTTCCCCTTATTCATTCTGAAAAATTCAAAATTACCACAGAAATCAAAAATATAGAACTTACTTTTGTTTTATCATTTCAAAGCATGCTATGATCGGAGCATCTTCCTTTTTGAAATCTCTCAGTTTCATCATATATCAATCCCTTTCAACATCAATTCGATAAACCCGGCTGTCTTCGCCGTGCATATCCTTCATTGTTTTCCAAAAAGAATATCCATACTTCTCATACAGCCCCGTTTCTCCTGTGGATATGTAGATATGCTCATATTTGTCACGTTTCGCCAAGTCATAAGCTTGATCAAACAATTTCCCAATGCAACGCTTTCCACGATACTCAGGGAAAGTGTAAACAAAACCCACCCAGGGAGTTAATGCCGGCTCCCGTATATCATCCTGCTCCGCATAAGTACAGAAAGACACCAATGCATCGCCATCTGTAAGCAGGAGAACCTTAGTGCTTTCACCGCAGAGTTTCTTCAATCGGTTATCCCGCAGAAGTTCATACAGAAACTGTCCGGCATTCCAGTCAGATTGTTTTATTTCATTCAGCCAGTGTTCCTGATTGTCACTGGCATAATACTCTATAAGAACCGGATCCGTATACTTTTCAAGGCGATAAAGCTTTTCCTCATCGGGCTTGTCTTGTCCATTTTTAAAGGTATATCCCATTTTCTGATAAAACGGCAGCCCTGTAATTGAAGCAGGAATCTCGATTCTCTTTGCTCGAAGCGCATATTCATCCTTCTCTAATGTCTCTACAATCATCCTTCCAATGCCGCGGCCCTGATATTCTGGCAACACAAATATCGTGAACAAGCTGCTCTCATCCTGTTTATCCCAATATGGTCCTATAGCTCCGCAGCCGATAATCTGATCATCTGATTCCACCACATAAAAATGCGTCCAGCTAGCGCGTTTCAAAACATCTGCAGGCTGTTCGCGTTTTACCAGTTCTTCCATCATCTCCACAGGATAATCTTTGGTATTAGAAATTCTTACCGTTTCAATGATGAGCCTGGATACAGCATCTGCATCAGCCTCCTTAAATCTTCTTATCAACATTCTTTCATCTTATCACTTTTTCTATATCCGGATATGCAGTAAAATATATTGCAATCATGTGTTTGCAGACAACCCTTCTGTCTTTTGCAAAAGGGCAATTGCATTTAGATTTGCGTGGGTGTATTTCGTCATTATGAACATGATATTTTTCATTATTACTTCCACTTACAACACCATCAATTTCACCTTCACCACGTATATCCCATGATATAACTTTATCATTTTTGCAATAGTCTATTCCCCGCCAAATCGATTTATTGGCTGCAATTTCTATCAATCCCATATTATCCAAAATACTCCTTCATTAAACTATCAAATCATTCAATCTTGTATGTTATCTGCTCAATTACCTCAAGAGAATTTGTCAATCCTTCTGCGGCAAATATCCCATAGAACATAAATTTCATTCTTAAGTTCACCTGTTATCAATTATT
>JAFUEG010000308.1 GCA_017464045.1 Lachnospiraceae bacterium | reverse complement strand
CTTTTGATATCAAGAAATACAATAGGAAATCTATATATTGAAAAGCAATTTGATCAGGTTATAGCAGATGTAAAGTCAGGTGCCAACCTTAGTGAAGCAATTGATAAGGTAGATGGATTTACCAAAAAACTTTCTTCATCAATAATGGTTGGTGAGGAAACCGGTGCACTTGATTCTATGCTGGTATCTACAGCAAATCAGATGGAATATGATTCTGAGGTAGCGTTAAATAAGCTGGTTTCTTATCTTGAGCCGACTATGATAGTTGTTATGGCAGTTATAGTAGGATTTATAATAATCTCTGTTATACAGCCTATTTACGGCTCTTATGCACAGATATCTCAATCTTATCAATAAAAGGGGTGAACATAAATGAGTACAGTTATATATCTTGCCAATCAGCAGGTACAGATTGTTACAGGAAATTCAAACGGAAAGAAAATAACTATAAATCAGAGCTATACATTGGATGCACCTGAAGGAAGCATAATAAATGGTATAGTTATGGACGCTGATTCTTTTATAGGTTTTTTGCGTGAAACATGGACTTCGCTAAGACTTCCTGCAAAGGATGTAATAGTTGTTATAAACAGTTCAAAATTTGTTGGAAAAAATATTGAGATGCCGGTATTAAAAGACAGCAAAACTCTTGAGTTTATTGAAAGAGAGTTTACTGATATTAATAAGGGTGACAGTTACTGCTATGGATATATACCACTTGCTGTTGAAGGAAAGACTAAAAGAGTATATGCTGAAAACATACCGACGGATTTTATTAAGGATTATCTTGATATATTTACTGAGTCAGGAATTAAAATAAAGGCTATATATTCGGGAGAAAGCAGCATTATCAATTTCGTTGCCCAGACTGCCGGTAAAAAATACGGAACATTTATTCTTGAAATTGCTGACAGAATGATGATAACAACACTCCTTTTTGTAAATGGTGCATTTTATTACTTCAATAGTACCAGATGCTTCCATGAACAGGAATCTGAGGAGTATGCACAGGATATGGCTCGTTCTGCCAGCCAGATTATTCAGTTTATGCAGGCTCATCAGATTGAATATCCTCTTGAAACGATTATTTTGGCGGGAGTAAATCCACTTAATATATATACTTACAGTGAGGCTATTCTTCAACAGGGTATACAAGCACCTATTCAGGTTTTCGCTGATGAAAAAATACAAGCCGGAGTTGATATTCAAAATAGTATACATGCGACAAGCGGTTTGGTAAATACAGGAAAACAACAGAATTTCCTTACATTGTTTCACTCTTCAAAGAAGAAGGATGAAGAGCAGGGGGGAAGTAAAGCGGGTATATTTATAATAATTGGAGCAGTTGCCGTTATGCTTATAGCTCTTGCAACAGCATTTACTGTTAGAATATTAAAAAACAGAGAGCTTAAAAAGGCACAGGATGCTAATGATGCAATGGCTATGCAGGTTACCTGGTATGATATGGTTATTGCAGAAAATTCATATATAAGTGCTCAATACAATTCTATAGTTGGTCTGGATGAAAATATATATACTTATCCGGTATGTAATACAGAGGTTAGAAATCTTATTAACAGCTGTGCGGGTAATTTTGCTGAAGTAAGCTTTGAATCATTTGATGCCGATTCAGGAGTAGTCACATTCAAAGCGACTTCAAGAACGGTTGATGAGATAAATCTGTTTATAGCAGAGCTTAACAAACAGGATATTTTTAATAGTGTAGATTACTCGGGATACTCATATCAGGAGGGAACCGGAAACTGGGATATACATGTTAACTGTACATTAGCTGAATCAGCAGGAAGATAGGAGGGAATATAATGAAATTTGAAATGACAGAAAGAGACAAAAAATTACTTATATTCCTGTCCGTATTTGTTATAGTTGTATGTATTGGATACTGGGGTGTTTATCCGGTTATAAAGGATATAAGTGCTACAAAAGAAAAAATACAGACAGAAAAAGACCTTAAGGAAATGAATGAGATGAAGGTCGCACAACTTCCTATGATAGAGGCTGAGAATGAGAAAATGAATGACGAGATAGTTGAAGCAAGATCGGGATATTATGAGATAATGACAACTAATGAAATAGATAAGCATTTTACAAATCTTGTGCTTACATCCGGCCTTTATGCCTACGATCTTGATATTTCCGTTTCTGCGGATCCGACTTCGCTTGGACCTTATCAGTATTCTAAAAAGGCATTAGGTTTAGTTGATGAAGAACTTTATGATGATTATTATGAAACGGAAAGTGCAGAAGATTATCTTGATGATTCGGATACTGATGAAGATGAATTGTTTACTGAGGAAGAATCTTATTCGGCGACCGGAATATATACAGCAGGCATAACCATGAAAATCGGCGGAGATGAAGATAAGCTAATCGCATTTCTTGATTCACTTTGTAATACTGATAAGAAGTTAAGAATTGTTAATTATGTTTTTTCTGAAGAAAGAAGTATTGAATATAATGAATCTGAAGATAATGGAGATGAAGTTGAAGGATATGATATAAAAACCAATATGGTTTTAAATGTAACCTTTGAAATCTATATGTGTGAGGAATAATCTATGGAAGCAAGAAATAATAAAAACATAAGAATTGGTGATGTTCTTCAGGAACTTGGATATGTAAATGATGATCAGGTTGGTCAGGCAATTGCGTATCAGAAAGAAAATAAGGGTGTCAGACTTGGTGGTGCACTTATTGCGCTTGGGTTTATTACTGAAAAGCAGATGCTTGAGGCATTGGCTAAAAGACTTAATTATGAAATGGTAAACATTTCAGATTTGTCTGTAAACATAGAAGCGGTTGAAATGATTCCGAGAATGCTTGCTGAGAAGTATTGCATGATGGGTTATAAGGTTGCTGATAATGTTTATTATATTGTCGTAAATGACCCTCTTAATTTCTATGGAATTGAGGATATCAGGCAGATAGTGGGTATGGAATTAAATATAGCTCTTTGTGAGCAGGCACCACTTGAAAACTCCATCCAATACTATTATTCGGAAGTATCAGCAAGAGAGGCTGCTAAAAAAGCTGCTGCCAATAGCACGCAGGTCAATGAAACTGTTGAGATAAGTATAGAGGAAGGTGATGATGATACACCTATTATTAACCTTTTCAACAGTATACTTATAAGAGCATATAATTCCAATGCATCGGACATTCACATAGAACCTTTTGAAAATAAGACGAGTGTCCGTATGAGAATGGATGGTGTTATATGTGATTTCATGACACTGCAGAAAAATATTCATAATTCACTTATAGCCAGAATTAAGATTTTAGGTGATCTGGATATAGCTGAAAGAAGAGTTCCGCAGGATGGACATTTCAGAATAAATATCGAAGGAGTAAACTTAAATGTCAGAGTATCGGTTATACCAACAGTATTCGGAGAAAAAGCGGTTTTAAGACGTCTTGCTTCAGCATCTACTATAGACCATATGGGAACATTTGGTATGACAGACAAAAATTATATGATTGTTAAGAAGATGCTTCAGTCTCCAAACGGTATAATATATCTTACGGGCCCGACCGGTTCAGGTAAGTCAACGACGCTTTATATGATACTTGAGGAATTATCAAAAAGAAGTGTAAATATATCGACAATCGAGTATCCAGTTGAAAAAAATGTTGCGAAACTCAATCAGATGCAGGTTAATAATGTTGCAGGTCTTACCTTTGAGGTTGGACTTAGAGCTTTGCTTCGTCAGGACCCGGATATCATAATGGTTGG
>JAFUEG010000307.1 GCA_017464045.1 Lachnospiraceae bacterium | reverse complement strand
CCACACCTTCCTCAAGGACATCATTTACACCCTTTGTGCCCCCGCCTCTGCTGCCCGAATCAGCCGCCTTACCACACGCAGAAAGCGACATCATTATCATAACAAGACTTATCAATAATGTTATCTTTCTTTTCATTTTATGCCTTACCTCCTACCTTTCCGACTATGGAAAATACGAAAAATCCCGCCATATCAACCGCAACAATTGTTGAGCCGACCGGCGTCCCGTATATTATCGACAGAAAAATTCCTAATAATGCGCAAATAACCGAAAATACAGCTGCACATATCGTAACCGATAAAAAGCTCTTGAAAACTCTCATTGCCGAAAGCGCCGGAAATATAATAAGTGCCGTTACCAAAAGTGAGCCGACTAGATTCATCGCAAGAACTATTATAACTGCGATTATAACCGCGATTATAAGATTATAAGCATTTGCCTTAGTACCTACCGCTTTCGCAAAGCTTTCATCAAATGTCACTGCAAATATTTTATTATAAAAATATATAAATGCCAATACAACAACTATTGAGAGCACTATACAAAGCCATACCTCGGAAGACTTAAGGGTAAGAATCGAGGTCGAACCGAAAAGTGTACTGCACACGTCTCCCGAAAGGTTTGTGGACGTTGAAAATATATTCATCAAAAGGTATCCGATAGCAAGTGCTCCGACTGAAATCATAGCAATTGCCGCATCGCCCTTTATCTTCGTGTTTTGTCCTGTCCACAATAATAAAATAGCAGAAATAATGGTTATAGGCAATACTATAAGCATATCATTTTGACCTGATGACCTTGACGTTTCTCCAAAGGACACATTTACAATTGAAGCAATTGCCATCGCTCCAAATGCCACATGTGAAAGGCCGTCACCGATAAATGAAAATCTCTTAAGCACAAGTGTTACCCCGAGCAAGGATGAGCAAAGTGCTATAAGCACACCGACTATAATGGCATACTGTACAAACGGGAACTTAAGATAATAAGTAAGTGTATCAAGCATTTTCTCCGCCCCCTTCCTCATCCAGATAAAGCTTTCCGAGCTTTGTCTTTTTATACTCCTTTACAGTACCGAAAAATGTATCATTTCCAATGTGAAGGATATGACTCGCATATTTTACCGCACTATATATATCATGTGAAATCATTATTATTGATATTCCATCATCATTTAACTTTTTTATCATCTTATACATATCAGCCGTAACCTTAGGATCAAGTCCGGATACAGGCTCATCAAGTAAAAGCATCTTTTCCGTAGCGCAAAGTGCCCTCGCCAAAAGCACTCTCTGCTGTTGTCCGCCTGACAGCTCTCTGTAGCATCTCTTGGCAAGCTTTTCTATACCAAGTCTTTCCATATTCTTCCTGGCAAGCGCCTTTTCATACTTAGTATAAAATGGTCTGAATCCTGTCTTTGCCTGACAGCCCGAAAGAACAACCTCCCTGACCGATGCCGGAAAATCCCTCTGAACAAGAGTCTGTTGAGGCAGATATCCTATCTCTGTGCTCTTTAGACCATCTCCATACTCTATGCTTCCACCCATAGGCTTTTGCAGGTGCAATATCGTCCTCATAAGGGTAGATTTACCGGTTCCGTTTTCTCCGACTATACAAAGGTAATCTCCCTTTTTCACCTCAAAGTTAAGGCCTTCAACCAAGGCATTATTTTCATATCCGAGTGTTAAATCCTTACATATAAGCTCACTCATGATATATCCTCCAAATCATAGAAAATAAAAAATCCAAAAATGAAATTAAAAACCATTTTCAAATTCACATTTTACCCCAGACACACACTTATGTCAAGCTAATTATATACGAAAAAGTTGAACATGCGAGTAACACTGAAACAGGCACCTTTCCACATATGTTTATGTGTTAAGATGCCTGTCCCCAACTTAAATATACATTATAATCTAAATAAATCTTCATTTACTTCTAATTGTTTGATTAAAAATTCTGTCTCTTTTCTCTTACCAAAATCTGAAGTGGCTGCTTTTAAGAAATTAAAAGCTTTGTCATAATCTATCCGAAATGCCGGAATAACAGGAAAGTTAAAAGCTGTTATTTGATCTCCAAATGATCCACTTATAGTACAAGAACAGTATGTTTCATCAACTGTATGTAAAGCCCTTCCATTATCAAAAATAGGAGCTATTCTGCAATTACCGGTTACATTATTAATAATCAATCCAAAATTATGTGGATGTCTGTCAGTATTTTCGATAAGATAGTCTAATTGTAATAATCTATTAAGATATAAATAAAATTCATCTTTATTAAACCCAAAATTTGCGATAGTTTCACACAAATATTGTAATCTTGCTTTAGCTTCTGATAATGATGCTAAATAATCTGCCAAGTCACTGTTGCCTGTCAGTATCTTGTAAATAGCATTCATTGTAAAAAATTCTTCATTAGCATTAAGAAAACTTTTTGAACAACAAGCCATCCTATCATTTACTTTACATACAGAATATTTTACAAATAGATTCTTATCTAAATCAGAACAATTTAAAATCTCGGAAACTAAAAACTCAACAAAACCTTCTCTTCCATTTTCATCTAGTTTATAGTAGATATTATCTTTTTTATATTTTACTTGTGTACCTTTTGTAACATTTTTACCAAAGTATAAATATTTATCTTCAATTGTAAATGATGGTATCTCAAATAAATTCATACTCTGCATAATATCACCTCAATCACGAACCTTAACATCATTCCATGTTAAAGATTCTCCATCGAATCTAAGCCATTTAAAATCATCAACGTCCACTCCATGTGTTTTCCTTAAAATCTTATATGCATTATACTCTGTTAAACCTAAATGTTTTAACATCTTCTCATCACATCTGCAAGGTGGTAACACTCTTTCCTGCATAGTCTTAATAATAGTCAGCTTATTAGCGCATTCCGCAAAAAGTATTTTAAACTTATTATCAGTAAAAGCTTTATATGAAACGACACCATCATGAATACTAATATGACCGGTTATTTCATCTTTCCACATTACATCACATTCTGTATTTTTTAAAAAATCGTCCATATCATCACCTCAAAATAATTCTATCACTTATTTCATCAAAAAGAAAGAGCAGTTTTAGGCTGCTCTTTCCCAGTGTTTTATGCTCGTTTATAGAATTCTGTTTTTAGGATGTTATACAAACATGCCGACCTTACTTAGCGGCTTTCTTTGCAGCCTTTGCTTCAAGTGCCTTATCTGTAGGTCTTACAAGAACAAGGCAAAGAACCAAAGCAATAATGTACATAACTATTGTGAAGTAAAGTACGTTCTGGTATCCGACAGGATTAACCAATACTCCGTCATGTTCAACCTTCTCACCAGTGTGCTCAACTATATAAGTAGCAACCTGGTTTCCGGTAAGTCCAGCAAATGCCCAAGCTGAAAGTGTGATACCATGTATTGCACTGATACTTCCCATACCGTAGTGGTCCGAAAGAAGTGTAGGTACATTTGAGAAACCACCACCGTAGCCTGCGTTTACGACAAAGATAAGTGCAAGTACGATGATTACAAGGAATGTTTTTCCTTCGCCGTTCTTTATACCCTGAGTAGCCATTACAAGACCTGTAAATGCTATCGAAAGAATGAAGATAAGCTTATAAATTGTATTTCGATCCTTCATGGTATCTGCCCATGCAGAGAAACCAAGACGACCACCTGCATTAAATATGGCAGATACAGTTGAGATAATGCCTACCGAAGCTGCAAGTCCGATACACTTAACAATCATCTTCTCCTGAGAGATAAGTGCAAGACCACATGTAATATTGATATAGAACATAAGCCATATTCCGATGTAATTTCCGATTGGCTTAGTCTTAAGGACCTGAATAATGCTTGGTTTAGCATCCTTGCCCTGTGGTTCATGCCAGCCTTCAGGTTTCTTTAATAATAAATGACCAACAAACATCATTACAAAATAAACGCCTGCAAGTATCCAGAACATCTTGTATATTCCGGTTTTACCCATGTTATCAAGCATTGATTGCATAATTGGACTTGCGATAGCTTTAGCAGCACCAAATCCTGCAACCGCAAGACCTGTAGCAAGACCTTTTCTGTCCTGGAACCAGAGCATAAGTGTCTTAACCGGTGAAAGATAACCAGTACCAAGTCCTACACCCATGATGAAACCATAGCTGATATAAATCCCAAAGAGTGCGAGCTTGCTTCCCGGATTCTCACCACCGTAGTAGATGAAATATCCTGTAAGTGCCATACCTACTGAAAAACAAATAGTTGCAATAAGTGATGACTTATGGATATCCTTCTCAACTACATTTCCAAGAAATGCTGCTGACATACCGAGGAAAAAGATTGCAAATGAAAATGCCCATTCTACTGAACTCTTCTCGTGACCTATGTATTTTGCAATTTCCTCACTAAATATTGACCAGCAGTAAACAGTACCGATACTACAGTGAAGTAAGAGTGCAGGTATAGCTGCGCGTATCCACTTATTGGTGCGCCATCCCCCTGCTTTTGTTTGTTCGTTTGTTCCCATCTTTTTTCTTCCTTTTCTTATTATTACATTTTTATATTTTGCAAAATCAAGTCCTTAACAATATATCTTACTGTAAATCACTGATTTGCCAAAATACGTCTTTTACAAAGCACTAAAAAATATTATATATATAATTATTCGTAATTGCAAGATTTTTTGTATATTGATTATTATTTTGCAGTACTTAAGGACCTGTCGGCAAAAAAGCTGTCGATGGAATTCATAAGTCCTGCTCTTCCCATTGATTTAAGAAGATATCCTTTAGGCTTTTTGTTAATTATCTTCATGACACTTTCCCGATCATTTTTACCGGTTAAAAAGATTACAGGTATTTTAGATATAAACGGATCATTTTTTATCCTCTCAAACACCTCATATCCATCAAGCTCAGGCATATCATAATCAAGCAAAATGAGATCCGGCTTATACCTGTCAAGATACCTTAATGCCTCCCTGCCCGAGCATACACCGTCAACCTTATAATTATCCTCCAACCATATGGAAGCGATGGAGATATAATCACTGTCATCATCGACAAGAAGTACACTTTTTGTCCTCTCGTACTCCTTGTGCATATCAAACTGATTCATAACGCCGATTACAAGCTCTCTTATATCCACCGGTCTTTTATAAGCACCTACAATCCTTTGTGTATTTTCAGTATTTAAGGCTTCATTTACGCAGCTTTCATCTCCGATCAGGCAGATTGTTTTATTGAACTCATTGCACATATCGGTAAGATATGTCATGCGCTGTGCAATCATCGTCTTTGAGCCTGATGCATAATAAAGAATCATATCTGCAAAGCTTCTGTGGTTATTGATATCCTCCAAAGAATCCGGTACCTCGATTACATTAAATCCGGCATCCTTAAGATTTTTTGTTATAGCCTGCGTTATAAATCCATTTACCGATTTTATAAATAAAATAGTTCTGTTTACCATATTCGCTTACCCTCATATACCTTTTCTATATACCAAAAATGTCTCTCAGCTTCTCCCAATCAAGCTTTTTAACCGCTTTTTTTATGGAGTCAACCTTTGCTTCATCTTCTTCTTTAAGCTTATAATCGGAAAGTGCATTAAGCACCATTTTTATACTGCCCGCATCATAGCAGTATGTAAATTCTGCCATGGACATATAAGCGTCATTTAAGGTTTCTTCCGATACTGAAGGAAGTATTTTTCTGGCTTCATCCTCATTTAATATAACCTCGTCAAAAAGTCTGCTTAGCGGTTTCTTAAATGAAGTGTATAATTCAAGAAGCGTATCTGTTTTGTCATTTATAAGCTTCATATCTCCCATCTTGCCGGCTTTTTCAAGCTCCGCCGCAAGTTCGGACAATTCTTTTGCTCCTACCAGTCTGGCTATACTTTTTAGAGAATGAACCCTAAGTATATACATCTGTATATTGTCCTTGGCCAGATAGTTTCTTATCTCACTTGACTTATCGTCTATAGATGCGGCAAATATTGTTAATGCATTTATATAATCATTGGCATTGTCACAATGTTCTATACCCTCATTTATATCAAGTCCCGATATATCAAAAATCCATTTTGGAAGTATTTCCTTTTCCTTATCCATACGGATATTTTTTTTCTCTTTGCT
>JAFUEG010000306.1 GCA_017464045.1 Lachnospiraceae bacterium | reverse complement strand
TTAGTATTTCAAATCTTTCGGCCTTTTCTTTACCTTCTCTAATCATTTGAGCATTGTGAGTTTCAAGATTAGAAAGAACAGTAAGTTCATTTATCGTCGCATAATCACGAACATTACTATTCTTAGCAAGTTCAGGATTCGCATCTCTCCATGCTTTTGCGGTAAAACCAAATAAAGCAACATTTAACACATCAGCTTCTTCGGCATAAGGTAGCCATTGCAAGTTCTCCTGATAATTGCAATTTGGAATGATATAATTCTTGACTGCATCTGTTTGAATCAAATAATTGTTTTTTGATAAAAATCTCTTCGCATCCCACTCAATTTTCTTAAGATTATTTTCCTGTGTTTTTAGTCGTTGAAATTCCTTAATTAAATACAGCTTAAAAACAGGGCTGATTGCTGATGCAAATTCGAACGCAATATCCTTGTGTGCAAAGGTACCGCCATATCTTCCTTTTTTTGAAAAAATTCCTATTGCCTCAGTTTTTTCAATCCAATCACCGACACTCATAGTAAATGTATGTAACCCTGCTTCTTTTTTAAAGTGGTCGAATTCGACCACTTTAAAATTTGGATTGTAAATTTGTTCCCATGTCCCTAAAAACTCCAACGTATTTCTATTTCTCAACCAGTTTTTAATAACATCCGCCGCCCTTGAATTATCGGATTTTGCTGCAGCCATATCTGTAATGCAGATATAATCTTCTTCGTCAGCCATAGATATAGTTATCGGGATATTCTGTACCGTAATAATCCTAGTCTTATTCGCCATTTTAATCACCCACTTCCATATGTTAATATATTTATATTATACAAACATACGTTCGTTTTGTAAACATCTATTTGTAATATCATATAATTCCGTTAAATGCGTTCCATTACGTTAAATGAAATAAAAATTTCTTATTTTAAACAAAAAAATTCTCCCCATATTTACGGGAAGAATTCTATAAAAAATTATGTTGTTAAACCCTCCACTTTATGGTAGGAGCTCTCCGGTAAGTAACACTCTCGTACTTTCAACTATATTATATGCATTTCATAAAAATAATACATTTACTCAAAATCCATATTTTTTATTTTTTCATGTTTCCTGACGATTCTTTATTTTTGTTTGCAATGTGACAAGCGGGCTGTTTTCTTATTACATAATAGCACCTGAAGCCAGACTCGAACCAGCTAATCTCACACATACTACTTCATCAGAGTAATCCAAGTATCACTACCATTGATTCGCATAATATTCAACTTTAGCTATGTTAAAATTCCCATAATATGATATAGAAAAAGGAACAGTACTTTCAGCCTTTAAATCATCTACATATGTATTATCCACATAAACAACTTCTCCTTCTTCATTTTTACAAACTACAACAATAGTTGCAGAATCTATATCATAATTATTAAGATTACTTATTTCGCCTACAAATTTGCCGTCTCTTTCTGCCGTATTAATCACTTCAAGTTGCTTATAATCATCAAGAATACTTACATTAGTTAAATTATAATCATACACTTTTAATACTTCAAAATCAACAGAAGCCGGTGTCATATCTATAGAAAATGCAAGTGAACCAAAACAAAAATCTTGTCCTGGATATATAATACTTAAAGTTTGTTCCTCTGTATCTATAACGATATTATCTTCATCCCGTGCAGTTATTCTAAAACTTGGATATTCTACTGCAATTTCTTCATTCGGATTATGTAGTTTAACATAATATTTAAGATAACCATTATCTTCACACCAACCCGAATCAATGATTTCCAAATCTTTTACTTCTGATGTTGATGAGTTAACTGAACCAAATGCAGAATCTGGTATTAAAGAAGTATCCCAATCACCTTTTACAAGTTCAACTGTTGATGTTTCACCCTGTATTGTTACTTCAAACGATAATTTTTCAGAAGAATAGTTAAATTCTTTTGTTTCTGCGTCTGAAGATAATAATCCATTACCACCATAAGTGTTTTCCGAAGTCCAAGAATATACATCAACTGCTTCTTTTGGTGCATCGTACGTGCCTACCCAATAAGTCCAAGGTTCTGGGTCGTCCTCAAGAATAAAAAACACTCCTATTCTCCCATCATCTCTGATAGTTGCCACCATATGTGTTTCTGTATCACTTTTACCATCTTGCTTCCATAATCCTATTAAATTCAAAGGCTCTTTAACCTCTGTCGTTTCAACTACTGTTGCATCAACACTTTGTACGTCTTGTGTATCATTACTTATTTCTTTACCGTTTTTCCCACATCCATACAATGAAATAAACATTGTAAAGATCATTAAAGCAACCATTAATTTCTTCATATATATTTTCTCCTATAACTCATCTTTGTAGTAAATTCTTACAAGTAATATATTTCTATTATATATTTGGTAGAAACATAATTCAACTGAAATTATACAAAAATAAATATTATAATATATTTAAATCTGTAGGGAGGATTAAATACTATGAATGAAGGAGCTACTATAACAATACATTTAGCTGAACTCATTGAAAAAACAGGTTTAAGTAAAGCCAAGTTTTGCCATAAGGCAAAAATGAAGAATACTCAACTTAACAGGTTACTTAATCAACAAACTACCAGACTTGATATTGGTGTATTAATTAGAATATGTGATACACTTAACTGTGGTATAGGTGATTTACTTGAATATAAAAAAACTGAATAAAATATATGTGATGTTTTTATACAAGGCAAAACACTATGTTATAGCCTTGTATTTTTTATAGTCAGTCATTATCACTAATAATAAAAAATACTAACATAAAATACTATGATATATAATGTGAAGTCGCCATAGGTCAGGCACCCTGACACAAAAACAATAAGGTAAAATATAAGGGCATAAATAATAAAATGGGTAGAGAACCATTAACCCGATTTGCGTAAAATCAAAAGCGAAGGTTTGTAGGTGTTTGCTCAGAAACCGAACTGTTTGAGCAAAGCGAGTTTTCGGTTTCGTGCAAACAACAAAAACCTGAGTGCTTTGATTTAGCAAATTGATGATTTGTTCTCTACCCATCTTCTTATTATGCCCTATAGTGTACCGAAAAAATGTGTCAGGGTGCTTGTCCCAATGCTACACTATTCCTCCGTAATCATCTCAACCGGCTTTAACTTTCTTACCCTGAGGCCTGCAAGTGCAGAGGTTGCAATTGCCACTGCAATTATGCCTATAACAGTTACTACAATCCATCTAAAGGATATGTCAAAGGTTACACTCTTTATTACAAATAATGAGAATGCTGCACTGACTATACCGCGGCCCGCTGCACCGGCGAGCATTGCTCCGATTAAGCTGCCCACGAGTATTGCAGGTATGTTGGAAAGCATAATCTGTAATATGAGTCCTCCCGAAGTC
>JAFUEG010000305.1 GCA_017464045.1 Lachnospiraceae bacterium | reverse complement strand
TTTTTTGCATTATCTTTAATCTGTGTTACAAGCAAATTTTTAGATCTGTTATATATTGTAAGTCCAAGTAAGGTATCAGATATAATAAGGAAAACAATAATACCAAGAATTAATTTCATAGTTACACTTATACCACGAACTTTCATAAACCCCTCCTGTAAAACAAATAATATTTAATATTTCATTACGAAAACACATAAAAATATATAATATTATAATTAATAAAATTCATAATAATGTATTAATTATATATTATATTGTATAAAATTTCCACAAAAAAATGAAATAACATCAAAAAATCATAAATTATCAGAATAATAAAATCTATTATTTACAATTCAACCACAATTTCATCAAATTTGAATATTTTTTGCATAAATACAAAAAGAAACCGGACAATACAAAAAATCCGGTTTCCTTAGGGTAAAAAGTATGTGAAATGTATAATATGAAAACTTATATAAATAAGCTATCATCTTAATAAACCGCTATTTTATCGAAGCCTGCTCTATAGGTGCTGCATAGTATGGAACTACTAATGTTGCACCATTGTAAATCTTATCACCCGAAAGATTATTAATACTTTTAACCTCAGCAATATAGTCGTTTAAAGAATCATACTCTTCTGAAATATTGTCCTCAGCTATACTCCACAATGTATCATCTTCATCTATAGTAATACACTTAAAATACTTAACATTGTAAGTTGAGGCATCAACTTTTTTCTCTCCTTTATCAGCACCAAACAAAAATACCATAAATAAAAGTGCTGCTCCAATCATAACAATTGATAATTTATAATGTCTGTGTATAAAACCTGCAATATTCTTAATATTCATATCATTGTCCCTCCTTGAACTTTATGAACATGTGTTCGCTTTGATATGAATACTATATCGCACATTTGTTCGGTTGTCAACACTTTTTCGAACAAATTTTCGATTTTTTATTTTTTATATATAAAAATCGGATGATTTTATTTTATATTAATATATAATTACCAAGCATTTCTTTAACTTTATGACTTACTTCATCTATAATTCCTTCTGCTTTTCCTTTGTTAAAGCTATTTTTTTCTGCTACTTTTATCATATCTTCTATCGAAGGATTTATACCATTTCCATTTACTGAAGTTGTGTGTTCGCCATAATATGTTGAACTATAAGTTAAATCATATGCCGGACTCATCAACCATATATCTTTATCTTCGTAATAAATATAAGTAAAATTTTTAGCATGATCATCTCTGTTATGTGCAAAAACATTAAAACACATTAGTCTAAAAATGTTCTCAACTTCTTTTTTATTATCAATTGATAAAATTCTTGTCAATTTTATCAAATCGTTATAATCCTTGCACGGTGCTCTAAAATCAGCTTCTAAAATGGCGGAAGCGGTAAGCATGTGATATCTTTTATCACCTTTGGATGTACTTAATCTGTCAAATCTTTTACTTCCAAAATATCCTTTACATTTTAAAGAATCAAAAAGTCGATGCTTTGCAACTCTTATACCACATTTTTCGGCACATTCATTATATTCGTATTCCATATAGCCTATATCTTCATCATCGATGTGAGATGGAAATTTTATAAGCCACTCATCCCCTTCATAATTTATTGAAACTTTAGGTCTGGCGCCACCACTTGAACCACCGTATTTATATAGATAATCAAGATTATCTGAAGTTTTCGATTTTAAGATATCTTTACAAGAATCAGATATGGTATCTAAATCCAAATCGTATTCTTCATGAAATTTATTTTTCAACTTAATACTTGGCCTATAACATAAAGCACCCATACCACTATCTCCTATGATGGCCAATCTGTCTAATTCACTTATATTATCAGGATTAATGTCATTATTTTTCAGTATACGATCAAGTAAAAGCCTTCCCCAAGCATCAGGAAGGCTATCGGAGAACACTCCGAAAAGACCTCCAAATATATAGCCTTTTGGTACAAATACCTTTTTTTCAAGTGGAAGAGAAAACGGACTTATAGAGAAACCATCGTTGAGCCATGTATCGGAATATTCGAATGCTATCCTTTTATCTTTCATTTCTGCCAAAGTACCTACATGTTTTTCATTATAAAAAACATCCAATTTACCTGTTTTCATCAATAACCTCCTGAATATTATTATAAGAAATACCGGTAAACAAATTTTTTAAATCATCTGAAATATCAAGTGAAACAGCAAGTTTTGTTAGAGAACTAAGTGAAATTTCACCTGTTGTTTCAAATCTTTTAATTGAGCCGTAGCTCACTCCACTCATATCACTTAGTCTTTTTTGACTTATCTTTTTTCTTTTTCTGATATTTATTAAATTATTTGCTATTGTTTTATTTATATCTTCAGGTGTTTCCCAAACTATTTTCCTCGGCATAAAAACCTCCATCAAAAATATATCAAGAGTATAATATATTATGCATTTTCTTTAAATATCAGTAAAATATACAATATATTATCTATACGAATTATAACACAAATAATATAATAATTCAAGGAAATCAAAAAATGCTGTCTCGATATAGTTTAAAACTCTAAATGTCAATATTATATATATAACCATCTGTAAATATATAAGTATCTGTCAAATATAATAAATATCATTCTCACGCGAAGCGTGTCGGTTATATAGCGGTATAAAATAAGAGATACCGAAAAGTTACTAAGCATAGCGTGAGCGCAAGCGAGCTATGCGTGTAACTATTTCGGTATCTCTTATTTTTATATCATGCTATATAACCGACCAACCCCGGATAAAAATATTAATATGCATTTGCAAATCCGTATGGCACTTCATCAATGATATTTCCATCCTTATCATAAAGTCTGAATAATGTCAGATAATATCCGTACTTAGGCTGCCAAACTGTCCACATAGTCTTTCCGTCTTCAGGTGTTGCACCTGCAGAAAGCTGAATCTTTCCTGTTGCATGAACCCAAGGAGTAGGTGAACCGGCAGCAAGAAGAGTTAAGTCCATAACAAACATCTCATACTGATACTCCTGATTTGGATTATCATATGATTCAAAACCGATAAGATATCCGCCATCTTCATAAGGCATCTGGCAAATCTGCTTTATACCACCCTGTTTTGTAAACGGAGTACCAAAAGATTTTTGTACTAATGTTTCAGGATGACCGACAATTCTTGCATTACATACAAATATATAATTTCCGGATATTGAAGGTGTATAATTCATCCACTCATTATTTACAGTCCAGTCACTTACAACAGACCATGCTTCTGTCGCTTCATTACATACAAGCCACTGATATTCTATATCACCTGATATGCTTGCCTTATTATCTACTACAAGACCGGCAACTATAGATGGTGAAGTCTGTGAGCAGTATATACCCTGAGTTACAATACTATCAGTCACAACCTGTGCTACACTGCTATCATAATACTCATATACTGTAACAAAAGTATTTCCGCTTGAACTTTCTTGAATTTCTCTTGTAATATCACCATCTGCGTCAAAATCATAACTGTATGTATCATAATATTCTAATGTACCATCCTCATCATATGATAAAAATGATGTAATCATATTTCTTTCATCATATGTATTAACATAATACCATTTGACATTTCCTTCGGCGTCATAACGTGTAGATTTGGTTTCATTTCCATTCGCATCATGTTCATTTAAAGAGTAACTGTATAATGTACCATCAGATTCATAGTTATAAGTTGCAGTACATAAATTTAAACTATCATTGGAAAATTCTGAAATTTCATATGAATCATCCGAATAATAATCTGTAATTCTATACCAATTATATGAATCTCCATAGTATTCAGTCGTATTACTGCCAAGTAATCTGCCGTCAGCAGCATATCTGGTACACTTTATCTCTCTTTGTAATGAATCATATTCATAATTATAATATCTAAGTAAATTTCCTTCTTCATCATATATTTTTTTACTTGAAATCAGTCCATTAGTAAATTCAGGAACCCATGTCTCGTTAACCGGATCCTTTTCCATACCTGAAGTCAAGATACCGTTTGTATCATATTCATAAACACGAGTTACCTCACTTGTTCCGTCAGAATAGTATGCGATATGAGTTTCTTTTTTAATATTCTTAACACCATCTTTATATGATCTGTAACCATATAAACTATCCTGCTCTTCAACATCTCCGATCCCCTTTTCAGAGTAAACATCCTTTGATTCCGCAGCCGAAACATTTAAACTGCCAAATCCGTTTCCTGCTGTAGCAAGCATGAGTCCGCAAGCTGCATATACAACAATTTTCTTTAACTTAACCATAATTCTCCTCCTCGCATAAAAATTATTGTAATGGTCTTACCTTAAAAATTATATATTACACTTCCATTATTTTCAAGTTAATAAACACTTACCTTGCTTAAACAATAATAAATCTTGTTTAAAGTGTTTCAATTTCACTCATCCATATGGCGGC
>JAFUEG010000304.1 GCA_017464045.1 Lachnospiraceae bacterium | reverse complement strand
TGGAGATTGCCGCATCAGGTTTTCACAATGTTCTAATGACAGGCGCCGCAGGCGCGGGTAAATCTATGATATCAAAGAGGCTTCCGACTATTATGCCGAGACTTTCTTTTGAAGAGAGTATAGAGGTGACTAAAATATACAGTGTGAGTGGTATGCTGGATAAAAAAAGCAGACTGATTACCGAAAGACCTTTTCGGGCTCCTCATCATACTATATCTGATCATGCTCTTATCGGTGGAGGAGTAATGCCAAGACCGGGTGAGGTCACGCTTGCTCATAACGGAGTTTTATTCTTAGATGAACTTCCGGAATTCAACAAAAATGTTCTTGAGGTCTTAAGACAACCCATAGAAGATAAGAAAATAACAATTTCAAGAGTAAATGCCACATATTCATTTCCGGCAGATTTTATGCTGGTGGCTGCGATGAATCCTTGTCCGTGCGGATATTATCCTAATAGGAATAAATGCAGTTGTACGCCTTTTCAGATAAAGAGATATCAACAAAAGATTAGTGGACCTTTGCTTGACAGAATAGACATCAATATGGAAGTTATGCCTGTAAAATACGAGGATTTTTTTATTGATTCAGATGAAGAAAATTCGGAAACGATAAGGTTAAGAGTTGAAGAAGCAAGAGAGATTCAAAGAAAAAGATATATAGGCGAAAATATTGGTTTTAATTCACAGCTTGAAGGTAAAATGATAAAAAAATATATTAAGCTTGATCCTGCTGTGGATGATTATTTCAAAGAAAAACTCAAAAAACTCGAGCTTTCTGCCAGAGGTATAGATAGGATATTAAAATTATCACGTACTTTAGCTGATATGGATAAGAGTAATAAGATAACGGTTGAACATATAAATGAAGCTGTATTTTATCGGAATTCCGGAAATCATATATATAAGGAGGGTAGATAGAATATGGATGAATTGAGCAAGGAAAGGGATTTGTTGCATATCTGGCTTGACGGATATGAGATTATAGGGAATGTTTCAAAGAGAAAATTGATAGAAGAATTGGGAGATGTGGAAAAAGTATATGAAGCATCATTAAAAATATTAAGTTCTATAATTTCCGAAGAAAAAGCTAGGCTTTTGGTCAAAGACAAAAGCTTGGAGTGTGCGAACGAGAAATGGGAATATATGATAAATAATAATATAGATATAGTATATCCCGAACATAAGAATTATCCGGAAAAACTTAAAAATATTCATGATATGCCTGATATCTTATATATAAGAGGCAAGCTTAAACCGGTATTAAATATGCGTAATAGAAATATAGGTATAGTAGGTTCGAGAAATGCCGATACCTATGGCAGAGAAATTGCATTTTCTTTTGGTAAAAAGCTCAGTAAAAACGGTATAAATATAATCAGTGGGATGGCTTTAGGTATAGATGGGATGGCACATAGAGGTGCATTATCTGCAGACGGATATACTGTGGCTGTACTTGGCGGGGGTATAGATGTAATATATCCAAAGGAAAATTATGATATTTATTCCGAACTTATAAATAAAGGTGCAATAATATCCGAGTATGGTCCCGGTGTTATACCGCTTCCAAGACAATTTCCAATCAGAAATAGGATAATAAGCGGTTTGTCTGACGGCGTACTCGTAGTTGAAGCGAAGAAGAAAAGCGGCTCACTTATTACTGCGGATCTTGCAGTTGAACAAGGGAAAAATATATATGCTATACCGGGAAGAATAGGAGACAGGGAAAGTGATGGAACAAATAATCTGATTAAGCAGGGGGCAATGTGCGTCACTTCTCCACAGGATATAACAGATGATTTAAATATGTTTTCGGATGTTTCTTTAAATAATTCGAATGATCAGTGCGATGATGCTGATTTAGGCATTATAAAGGATAATATTAGTGATACAGAAAAAGCTGTACTTGAAATCTTGAGCCTTGAACCGGTCTATATTGAAAGTATTATAGAGAAAATTAATCTTGGAGTTTCAGAAGTATTAAATAAGCTTTATGCTATGGAAGACAAAGGTCTAATTAAGCAGGTGATAAAAGGGTATTATATAATCAATATATCTGAAAAATCATGACATATTTTATACCATTAGAGCCTATATTTTCCTTGCAATATAGTGTGTACAATGTTATATTTTTATAAAGTATGTTTTTTGAGGTGTGTCATGATTGACGTAGCAATTTTATCCTGTACATTTGTACTGTCTGTTTCATGTATAGTTTATTTTCTTAGTAATAAGCAACTGCAAAAGGTTCAGAGTTATCTTTTTTTGGCAATTATGATAAATGTATCTGTATCTGCTGTATCTGATATAGTAAGTAATTATATAGAAAATACAATGATTGCTACAGGAACAATGTTTAAATGGCAATATGCTACACAGATAATATTTTTTGTGGCACATACTACTTTAGCACCTCTTTATGCGCTTTATGTTATGATGGTAAATGGCTCGGGACTTAACAGAAAAAGCAGTTTTTTTTATTGGGTCTTGACCCCTCTTATAATATCTGAGCTTCTGCTGATAACTAATCCTATTACCAATTGGATGTTTTATTATGATGAAAATGCTGATTTTATTCGTGGTCCGTATGAATTTATACTTTACATCACTGCCGGACTATATCTGGGAATAAGTATGTATTTTATGCTTAGATACAGAAAAGCTGTTACAAAGGAAACAAATATAGCTTTGTGGTATTTTTTCAGCTTTACCATTATAGGAATAATTGTTCAGTTGATTAATTCCGAATTAAAAGTCGAACTATT
>JAFUEG010000303.1 GCA_017464045.1 Lachnospiraceae bacterium | reverse complement strand
GCATTTGCATCATTTGAACCCGACTTACCTCTTGAACCGGTAAACTTGCTAAATACTACTCCTCTTCCAAAATAAGAAGCATTATTTTTATCAAATGCACTCTCAAACAAAGGATCATATCCGGCATTAACATCGGAAGAAAGCATCCTTGATGCTGCCAGACATCTTCTAAGCTTTATGTCACTATAATCACCTAAGAGATTAATAATTTCAGCAACGGTATTTTCAAAAAATTTTGACTGCATGCCGGTGGCTCCGACACTTCCTATCTCTTCCTTATCTGTAAGAAGACAGCAGGTAGTCTTATCTACACCGTCAACCTCAAGCATAGCAAGCATGGATGTATATGCGCAAACCCTGTCATCCTGTCCATATGACATAATCATACTCTTATCAATACCTGCTTCTCTTGCTTTTCCGGCAGGAACCACCTCAAGCTCGGCAGATATAAAATCCTCTTCCTCAATATCGTAATTTTCTTTTATTATGTTTAATACATTTTTCTTAAATGCATCCTTTTCCTCATCCTTTAATGGTATGCTTCCAAATAAAACATCAAGATTTTCGCCCTCGATAAACTTATTTGCCTTATTTTCCATGTGCTCTCCCGCAAGATGAATAAGCAGATCAGTTACACAAAATACCGGATCGTTATCTTTTTCTCCGATAGAAATATCTATAACCTTTCCATCCTTTTTAACAACTACGCCATGTATCGCCAAAGGAAGTGTTACCCACTGATACTTCTTTATTCCGCCGTAGTAATGAGTATCAAGATATGCAAAATCCCCCTTTTCATATAAAGGATTCTGTTTAATATCCATACGTGGTGAATCAATATGTGCACCTAAGATATTTATACCCTCTTCTATAGGTCTTTTACCGATATTAAATAAAGCTACGGTTTTATCCATGCATATATTATATATTTTATCTCCGGCTTTAAGAGTATTTCCTTTTTTAATCGCATCCAAAAGATTTACATATCCAAAGCCTTCTGCGGCTTTTATAATCTGCTTAACACACTCTCTTTCGGTTTTTCCGTTATCAAGAAACTCTCTATATCCTGTGCTAAGCTTATCAAGTTCCTTTAAAGCATTGTCATCATAGGTTTTCCATGCGTTCTTTCTTTCCATCTCATACCTCACTAAGCATTTTTAAGTTTATTATATTCTACCCTGCTTTAATGCTATGTTATGCATATAAAATAACATATTATACAAGCTCTTTTACAACCTTATCAATTATTTCAAAAGCCTTATCACATTCCTCTTTTGTAACATTAAGCGGCGGTACAAGCCTTATAACCGAAGGTCTTACAGCTGTCATCAAAAGACCGTTATCAGCAGAAATATACTTCACATCGGTTGCAATATCCTTATCAAACTCAACACCAATCATGAGGCCGTTACCTCTTACCTCCTTGACATGAGGAAGCTTTGCAAGTATACCTCTGAAGTATTCTCCCATCTTTGCTGAGTTGTCAGAAAGATTATTATCAATTACTTCCTTAATCTGTGCATAGGATGCAGCACAACATACAGGATTTCCCGCATATGTGCTTCCATGAGCACCAGGACCAAAGGTAAGTGCAAGCTTGGCACTCGTACACATAGCACCGATAGGCATGCCGCCTCCCATCGCCTTAGCCATACTTACACAATCAGGTTTTACACCATATCCCATAAACGCCATAAGACTTCCGGTTCTGCCCCATCCGGTCTGAACCTCATCAAACAAAAGAAGCATATCCCTTTCATCACAAAGCTTTCTCAATCCTTGTAGGAACTCCTTTGTTGCCGGTATTACACCACCCTCACCCTGAATAGGTTCAACCATAACAGCTATGGTATCCTCATCACAGGCATCCTCAAAGGCTTTAAGATTATTATACTCAGCATAGCTTATACCCGGGATAAACGGGTCATAGTTATGCTGTATTGCTGTATTCGGCTGTCCTGTAGCAGCAAGTGTAGCAAGTGTTCTTCCATGAAAGCTGTTAAGAGCTGTTACTATCTTGTAACGATTTGGACCATAGTTGTCTTTACCGTAATTTCTCGCAAGCTTTATCATTACCTCGTTTGCCTCTGCTCCCGAATTCTGAAGATATATCTTCTCAAATTCAATACTCTTACATATAAGTTCGGCAAGCATAGCCTGTGGAATCGTATAGCAATAATTTGATGCATGTATCAAATCTTCACATTGATTTTTTATAGCCTCTACAACTTTCTTATTACAATGTCCTGCACTGTTTACTGCGATTCCTGCCATAAATTCAAGATATTCCCTGCCTGCCTCATCAACCAGATAAGATTCATGTCCGCTTTCTGCTATAAAATCAAATCTTTTAAAGGTTTCATAAAAATATGTCTCATACAGATTGACTATATCTTCTTTATTTTTTCCAACTTCACTTAGTTTCATAACTGCTCTCCTTAATTCTTTCATATAATAACAACCATAGCCGACAGATTACTATCTGCCGGCATATAAGTTAGATATGTTATACTAATTTATTATCCATATATATTACTTGCTACAAGGTTGTCAAGAACGCCCACCAGCTTACCTATCTCCGGTTTACTAATCTGATCGTTGGCACCAAGCAGATTTCCCTTTCTCATCATATCATCATTGATAAGTGAAGAGAAGATAACGATAGGTATGTGCTTTAAGCCCTCTGTCTCTCTTATACGCTTAATAAGATGATGACCATCCATCTGTGGCATTTCTATATCCGTTATAAGACACTTAGCGCCGTAATCCACACCATTGTTTTTCTTAAGTTCAGCAAGATAATCCCATGCTTCCTGTCCGTTATTCTTCATAATAAGCTTAGTATATCCGGCCATATTAAGCGAATCCTTGATAAGACGACTAAGCATAGGTGAATCTTCTGCAATGAGAATAGGTATGTCATTTCTTTCTCTCTCCCCAAGACTCTCAACCTGTGACATCTTAAGACTTGTCTCAGGACATATTTCTTCAACTATTCTCTCGAAGTCAAGGATTATAAGAAGACTGTCAGGATTCTTAATTATACCTGTTGCAACTCCGGCACCGGGACCACTTACAGAAGAATCAGGCTTAACTACATCTGTCCATGATACCCTGTTAATTCCCAATACCTGCTCTACATCAAAAGCGATATTAAGACTATTGAAATTAGTTACAATAAAGAAATTATTTTTCTTATTCTCATTATCAAAGCCTAACGCTTGAAATAAATCGATAACGGTTATAATATTCTCTCTGGGCATAAATATACCTTCAATACATGGATGTGAATTAGGAATAGGAGTTACCTCCTGATATGTAAGAATCTCACGTACCTTCTCAACATTGATTCCGTAATGATTGCCCCTTATGACAAACTCAAGTACCTCCAACTCATTAGTTCCGCTTTCAAGTAAAATGTTAGTGTCCATAACATACCTCCCTCATAATTATTCTAAATCTATGACCACATCATTATTATC
>JAFUEG010000302.1 GCA_017464045.1 Lachnospiraceae bacterium | reverse complement strand
GTCATTTATTATAATTTTATTATTTACCACTTATTAAATATTGCTATTGCTTAGATACATAAAGTCATATATATTTAAAGACTATTGATGCAGCCTTTTTATAATCTTATAGCACACTGTATTTTGGAAAACCATCGGTGCATCTTGTACAAAAAACACAATACCATCTGTCGGAGATACTATCTGTGTTTTTACCTTACCATCCATCGGATTGATTATCTCCGCCATCAATTCGCCTCTTTTTATCTCGGTATTAATCTCGGCAATCTTTCTGAAAAAGCCTGCACTGTCTGATTTAACCGACACCAGCTCATCTTCACTTATTATACTTGAAATATAACCTCCATGGCAATCATATCTTATAATTCCCATTCTTGTCAAAAATCTCAGTACGGAGGAAACCGCCACACGCGCACTTTCATCATCTATCCAATCCGTAGTCTTTGAATATACCGAAAATGCCTGTGTACCAAGTTCCTGCCAGTTATAGTTTAGCGTAACAGCATCAAAGGCTCTGTTCATGCCGGTTACAACATAAGGCATGCCAAATAAATTTGCAAGGCTGTTGCTTTCCTTACCGGTTCTCATCATTCTGATATGAGGCACAAGCTCACCATGAAGATAAAAGCTGGCAAATTGAATTCCGTAAGAATATTCTTTGGCTATATCAAGTATGGTTGCTGCAATTCTACTGGTAGCAGTTCCCTGATGATTTCCGGGAAATGACCTGTTTATATCCGAATCGTCAGATATCCATTTGACCTTTCCGGCATTCATGGAGCTGTAATTAAGTGTGGGAATAAGTAAAATCTGTTTATCTGCCGCAATATCTCCCTTTGCTTCTATCTCCGAAAGCTTCTCGGCAAGCAATGAGCAGATGTAAAGCTGTTGATACTCATTTCCTCTCATTGCACCAACAATACAGGCAGCTTTTTCTCCATGTCCATACGTAAAACCATGTATTTCATATTCGCCCCTAAAGGACGTATTCATTGTAAACAATAATTCTTTATTCATTTTCGCCACCCACTATTCTTGCTATAAGCGAGCCTTCTTCGATAACAGGATAGTCTCTGATAGAGCATATCATTCCGTCTGCTGAAGCCTTGACAACCTCTTCTACCGAGCCGGTTATAACATCTACTATAGTTCCTATCTCATCACCGATTCTTACATTGTCATATAAGTTAACACCCGGAATAAATATACCGCTGCTTTCTGAATTTATGTAAACCATGTCTTTATCGTTTGTTATACTTGGGACATGCGGCTTCGGAGCCTCTTTATCCCATATACCCATAAAATTCATAAGTGCCAAAAGGCCATCAACTATTTTATTGCAATACTCCTGATTAATCCTAAATGCCGTTCCTGATTCAATAACCATAGATAATGTTCCTGTCTTATTTAGTGCATAGGCGAGACTTCCGTTTAAAACCGATGTACTGGGGTGTATCCATATCATATCGGTATTCAGACACTTGGCTATAGGTAAAAGCGCATCAACATTTTCATCATTTAATCTTACCTGTGGTACCTCATGCAAAAATATATTGCTGGAATGCAAATCTATGCATACATCCGCGCCCTTAATGTCATCAAATATGCACGATGCTGTATACTCGCCAACCGCACCGGTTTTTGAACCCGGAAACAGCTGATTCATATCCATATCGGAATCTGGAATATCTCTTGTTCTCGAATCAAGTCCAAGAGGATTAAGGCTTGGATATACATCAACTATGCCTTTTAATTTATCATAATCCTGCTTGATTTTTCTAATTATTTCGTAGCAAATATATTGTCCCTGAAGTTCATCACCATAGAGTCCTGATACAATACAAAGTCTCTTTTCCGTGCCTGATAAAATATCCGGAGCCAATCTGTTTTTCTTAATTTTAAGTTTTTCTTCAATCATAAGGTCAACTGACACAACCGTTTCTATCATATAAACCTCCGTAATACAGCCATTATCTATAATAGTTCAGAAAGATTCATATAAATCACACGAAAAGGCACTCCTTGTAATAAGAGTGCCTTTTATTTGATTATATATATTTATGATTCCAAAACGCTCCTAACAACCTTTTTAATTGCATCAATTTCAAAAGGCTTGGATATAAACTCAGCCGCTCCGTTTTGAACAGCCTCAATCATATTATGCTGCTGTCCCGCTGCTGAAACCATTATTATCTTTGAGTCCGGATATTCCTCCTTTATCTTCTTTAACGCCTCTACACCTGTAAGTATAGGCATTGTAATATCCATTGTGACAAGGTCAGGTCTGAATTCTTTATATAAATCATAACCTTCCTGTCCATTTTTTGCTTCACCTATAATTGTATGACCATCCTCTTCAAGAATTCCTCTTAGAATTCTTCTCGAAGTTCTTGAATCATCAACTATCAATATATTTGCCATCTTCAACTTCTCCTTAATCTTTATAAAATCATTTATAATCTTGTATAAAAAAGGTTCTACCTGATACGCCACTTAGTCTCCATACAGATAATTATATCCGCTCTCTGCTCATGTATAAAGCAAGGAAGCATATACATGATTCCGTCTGTTTCAATTGTTGTAACATCTGGATACATAGCAGGCGGAAGCATATCTATCTTTATTTCCTCCTGGCTTAACTTTGATGCATATATACCATTGCTCACATTAATAAATTCACAAACAGAATCCAGGCAATCTTCATCGATACTTTCAAACTCTTCCTTGGCATAAGCTTCACCGATATCTTTATTACCTACTCCGCCAATACCTATGAAGAGCTCATAATCACCGGTAAATGATTGGCTTGCAATACATTTATCAGTATATGTATAAATTCTTTCAATTCTTTCAAATCTTACCTTATTATCAATAAATCTGACAATATTTCTTGCCATAAGTGCCAGATAATCCTTTATAACAGCCGGTATCTGAATCTCTCTTGTAAATACCTGAATAACACTGTCAATATCTGAACTCTTTAAAGCATCTATATCCAACGATGTAAATCTCTCTGATTTCTTGTATTGATTGATATGCCTATGAATTTCCTCAAGTGAAAGAAGGTTTCTTTCTAAAAGCTCCTGTACAAGTAAAAGATAAGAATCCCCCTGTTTCTTAAGCAAATCTCCTACTTGTGCATCTGAAAGATATCCCTTTGCTACAGCTATATCTCCAAATCTTGCATCCTGCTGAGCCTGAATTCTGTTGACCTCTTCAGCCTGTTCTTCCGTCATATAACCTTCGCTGACAGCGATAATACCAAGCCTTACTCTATTCTTACGATTGGCTTCAATTATATCTAAATACTCTTCTTCGCTAATAACCCCAATATCCTGCAAATATTTGCCAAAATATACGTCAAACATTACTCTCCTCCTTTTAAAACACGCTACTGATACAATTATACACAAAAATTCCCAATAAATCAACTTATCTTTATATAAAAATAACAAAAATAATATAATTTTCAGATTGATTATTACATTAATTTTCTATATAATAATCTTATATGTCGAAATTTTTAATTATGGAGAAATAGCTATGTCAATAAAAAAATCACTAAGATTGTCATTAATACTTTTATCAGCACTTCCTATTATATTTATGACAATCCTCATTTATATAATTTCTTACAACAAATATATGGATTTGGCTAAGGATTCAGCAGCGAAACTTGCTGAAATTTATGCAAATGGTTTTACCGCCCAGCTTGATGTCCAGATAGCTGAGGCTGAAGGTCTTGCCGCCTCTACCCAGATCCAGAACATTGCTTTGGAGAGCTATAACGGAATTGTTTCCGGTTCTTCTCCATCACACCTTAACAATGTTAATGAACTTTTTGAGAAAAAAGCCTTATATTATACAAATTATTATATGTATGATATAAACGGATACCTTATTGCCAGCTCTGATACAAACGAAAATGGAGACTGGGAATAATATATCAGTATTCCTTTCACTGAAATATACGACACCGTCATCATGAATTCATCAAACATCAATAAGTAATGTAAAAGTATAGAAATCATTGCTCCAATTAAAGTTAAAGGAACTATTGTCGGTATAATCCGTTCCAATATACCTGCTGAATATTTCGGTGCATTTATGCCTGAGGCCGGTTCAGCCTTTATACTTTCATCCGATGGAAATTATCTTTTCAACTATAATAACGATGAAAAAAACAACAAAATATATGATGAATCTTTAAAAGTACTCAACGAAGGTTCGATAAACGGTTTTTTGAGCACAAACATTTCATCTGTTCGAAATATATACGGCTACTACCGTATATCATCCCAAAACTGGTTATATGTTATAAAACAGGATGGTAGTGAGTATCAGGCTATTATTTCGACTTTACCTATAACACTTATCATCACACTTTCAATCATACTTATAATAGCAATTATCATAAGCAGCTTTCTTGTTAAAAAATATACCGATCCTATCATTTCCCTTAAAAATGATATGCGTCAGGCTGCAGACGGTGATCTTGACAAAAGATCTGATATTAAGGAAGAAAACGAATTTGGTGAGCTCGCCGAAATGTTTAACAACATGATGGAAATCATTTCCGGAAACTACAAGGAGCTTGATAAATCCAAGAAAATACTCGAAGAAAATGAAATCGAATTAAAGAAAAATTACGCATATATTGAACAACTTGCATACCATGACGGACTTACGGGACTTTACAACAGAGTTGCTTTTATGAAATACTCATATGATATATTTAATCAAGAGGGTGCACAGTTAAAGAGGCACGCTATATTTTTCATTGACCTCGATAACTTCAAAAATGTAAATGATACTCTTGGACATGATTATGGAGACTTGCTGTTAAAACAATTTTCAAACCAGCTTAAGGATCTTTCAAATGAAAATGATATAGTTGCAAGAACCGGCGGAGATGAATTCCTGGTATTTAAATCAGCATATGACAGTGTCGATGAATTAAAAAACTTTGCGCAAAGTGTTGTAGATATAGTTAAGCTTCCTTTTGATCTTGAAGGTGAAACTGCTCACGTATCAGCCAGTATCGGTGTAGCTCTTTTCCCTGAGCATGGTCTTTCAATAAATGAGCTTATTAAAAATGCCGATCTCGCCATGTATAGCGCAAAAACTTCCGGTAAGAACGCATACAGATTCTTCGACAGTTTTATGGATTATGACTTTTCAAGAAAGAACGAACTCAATGATATTCTTTCAAGTGTTATTGATAAAAAAGAAGTATATCTTCTGTATCAGCCTCAGGTAAACATGATTACAGGCGAGATAACCGGCTACGAAGCTCTTATGCGTATTAATTCCGAACTTCTTGGATTTGTATCTCCGGAAGAATTTATTCCTATTGCCGAAGATAACGGAATGATAAACGAACTTGGTGAGTGGGCGCTCTATGAGGCATGTATGTTTAATAATACAATTATTAAAAACGGATATGGTCCGTTTAAGGTTTCGGTAAATGTATCAACAAGTCAGCTTAAAAAAGATAATTTTATTGACATAATAAAATCTATTCCTGCCAAAACCGGTATGAGCCTTAAATACCTCGAAATTGAAATTACGGAAAGTGTTCTTATGCAATCCTTTGAACATAACCTTAAGCTTATCAATCAGATAAAGGAGCTCGGTGTTGCCATAGCCTTAGACGACTTCGGAACCGGATATTCATCCTTCAACTACCTGACTCAGCTTCCGATTGACACACTGAAGATTGATAAATCTTTTATTGATGATATCTGCAATAATGAAAATGACAAGTATATCGCCAATACAATAATCTCACTTGCTCACCAGATGAACATCGCGGTTGTTGCAGAAGGTGTTGAAAGTCAGGATCAGCTTGAGATACTTCAGGATCAGCTCTGCGATACACTTCAGGGCTACCTCTTCTCTAAGCCTATCACAGCAAGTGAGCTTGCAAAAATCATAACAATAAACAAAACATTGAAGTAGAGTATATTATAATACCAATTGATACATGTATAACCGTGAATCACGTTCTTTATAATATACTTTACTCCATGAATCTTTTAATTTTATCAAGTTTTTTCATAGTGTCATATCGCCCAAGTTTATAGATAAATTTAAGCTTGTCCGGATTTTTTTCCATACGTCCGATTTTGGTATCACGACTCGGACGTATAATTATTGCTTTGCCTGCTTTTTCACGCTCTTCGATATAAGCTACCTGTTCATTATATATCTTATATCTTTCCTCACAGGCTCTTACATAATTAGGATAATCCTTATAAATTCTTTTCATAAGCTTGATAGTAGGATCCTGTTTTTTCTCATAGCCATCCGGTCTGGTTAATACAACAATGTTTTTTTCATATCCGCTGCTTTCGAAAAATTTTATCGGAAGACTGTCTGCTGTTCCGCCGTCAAGAAGCTTTAAGCCATCCTTTTCAATAATATTTGATACGAGAGGCATAGATGCTGAAGCTCTCATATAGTCCATCTCGTCCCAAAGGTCCATGCATCTGATGTGCTCTGCCTTACCTGTATCAAGATTCGTACAAGTCACATAAAAAGGAATTATTTTGCTGCGTTCTCTAAAG
>JAFUEG010000301.1 GCA_017464045.1 Lachnospiraceae bacterium | reverse complement strand
GCGCTTTATAAAAGTGCTGCCAAATCATAAATGTAAAACCAAATAAAAGAATTCTTTCTCCCGCATGCTTTGTTAAAAAAGCATCAAGAACTTCGATATTAATATTCATATCATCATCAAGTGCATACTGTTTGTCAGTTCCAAACATGGAAAATCCAAGTATGCCTGCACCTCTTGCTGAAAACATAATTCTGTTTTTAAAAAAAGACGGGCAGTCAATTATGAGCATCGGAAGTCGTGCCGAGCCTGTAAACTCAGATACAATCTTCACAAGAGCCTTCTGCTGATAATTAGCAGTTGTCTTGTTAAGATAAATCTTGGAAACAGCCTGACCGGTAGTTCCCGAAGAAGTCATGGTTTTAAAAATCTCTGACCTATCCACGCTCATTAAATCCATTTCCTTGAAAAGAGTAACAGGCAAAAACGGGATATCTTCATATTCGGAAATATTATCAGGACTTGCATAAAGACAATCAAGCATCTTTTTATACTCACCGCAGTTATCATAATGATACTGTGTAAGTCCTATTAATCTGTCATTTAACAGTTTTCTTTTCTCATCCTTATCCAGCGAATAAGGGATATATTAATTATCTCATCAAACTCTTTCATAACAAAACCTCGTTATATAAACTAAATCAATCTGTAAATTTCTTAGTAAAGGTCAATTTTATAATATAAAAGTTCATTCGTATAAACCAACTTTATCAATTAAAAAATCCTTGGCATAAACTAATTATAGTACTTCTCAAGTTCGGAATACTTGGTTTTACCCGAATCATTTTTAGGTATCTCATCGATCCAGACTACACTAAATGCAGCCGGATTCAAATGTGTTATACTTGATATATAATCCTTAACATCATTTTCCACTTCTTTTGATGTAACAAAGATGTACATATGGTCATCCACACCACCACAGGCACAATCCATATAGTCAAACTTAGTCTTAAGCAATCTCTCAGTCTCATCAAGATTTACCCTGTTTCCATAGACCTTAAGAAATCTCTTTTTTCTTCCGACAATGTAGTAATATCCTTCTTCATCTCTTTTAGCCATGTCACCTGTAACAAGTACGCCGCCACGCTCATCTCCTTTTATAAGATCCTCACCTCGCTCGGCATATCCAAGTGTAACATTTGGTCCCTCATAAACAAGCTCTCCAACAGTATCGGCATCATTTATCTCTTTACCTTCAGCATCAATCAGAGTAAATTTACCGCCCGGAATTGCAACACCCATGCTGCCGTATTTTTCGAGCGACTTTTCATAAGGCAGATAAGCCATACGTGCAGTTGCCTCGCACTGACCATACATAACGACAAAATGCTTGTCATTATCCCTTGCATACTCTGCAAACTTCTTATGCAACTCAGGAGATAATTTTCCTCCCGCCTGAGTCATCGTCTTTAATGAAGGAAGTGTCATTCTGAAAAACCGAAGCTTTTCAAGTATCTCATAATTATACGGAACACCTGCTATCGATGTAGCTTCCTCCTCCTTTAAAAAGCTCCAGAATTCCTTCTGCATAAGACTTTTATCAGTGACAAGAATTGTCGCACCTTTTAATGCATGACTGTTAATTATGGATAGTCCATAGGTATAATTCATAGGAAGTGATGTTATTGGTCTTTCCTTGCTGTCTATACAAAGATATTCTGCTATCGAATTTGCATTTGCATCTATGTTTTTATAGCTTTGTCTTACGAGCTTAGGACTTCCTGTACTGCCGGATGTAGTAAGGAGCAAAGCAAGCTCATCATACAAATCAAATTTCCTGTCAAAATCAGTCTTTAAAATTTTGTAGCCATATCCTTCAGATACAGTTTCAAATTCAATATATTTTTCAGCTGCTTTATCAGGCAATATAATATACTCCGGCTTATACAAATCAAGCAGATTGGATGCAAGTTCCTTTTCTATCTGCCAATTGAGCAAAACCGGCACAATCCTGTTATTTAAAAAAGAAAGATAATTAACTATCGAACCGATAGAATTAGATGCAAATAAAAACACAAGACATCTATGATCTATCACATCAGACATTTTCATGGCATATTCATACAAATCAGAATATGATACCTGATTTTTCTCATCATCAATAGCAAGTATATTATCCTTATATTGTTCATTAATATCAAAAAAAGCCATATAATCAATCACCCTTTATACAAAAGAATTATCTCTGTCACTTACAGAAATTATAAATCCAAACAATTTAGCCGGCGTCACCCCGACCTCTTTGCCTGCAGTTTTAAAATTCTACGTCATACTTGGCAAGAATTTCCTTACCAACCTCATAAGAGCTTAAATCGATGATATCATCAGTATCCATCATAATGTCAAAAGCCTCTTCCAAAGCATTGATAAGCTGCATATGGCCTATAGAATCCCATTCAGCAATTCCCTGATATTCCAAATCATTTAAAACACTTTCTTCAATACCAAATGTTTCAGTAAATGCATTATTGTACTTTTCTAAATTTGTCATAGTCTTATATCTCCTTTATCTTTTTATAAATATTTTCTGCAATTTTTTCAGGCGTAAGCCCATATTTTTCTATAAGATAATCATACTGAGCCGCATGAGTATATTCATCATTTACACCAAGCATAAGCTGCGGCGGTCTTATGCCTTCTTCAGCAAGGCACTCAGCTATCGCACTGCCTAACCCACCTATCACAGAATGTTCTTCAACCGATACAATAAGTTTAGACGAAACGGCAGCTTTTTTTATACACTCTATATCAATAGGCTTTATAGTATGCATATCATATAAACTACAGCTGATACCCTGCTCTTTAAGAATCTCTATCGCTTTCATAGCCTGATAAACCATAGTACCTGTAGCAAATACAGCCACATCACCTTCCGGAATTATCGTTACAGCCTTGCCTATCTCATATTCATAGTCTTCACTATACACAATCGGAAGCCCCATAGTTCCGGACATTCTCACATAAACAGGACCATCATGTTTTGCAGCCGCCATAAGTGCCTTATATGTTTCTAAACCGTCAGCCGGCGATAAAACCGTGATATTTGGAGTACATCTCATAATAGCCAAATCCTCTATGCACATATGGGTTGCACCAAGTATGCCAACTGAAAATCCGGAAGT
>JAFUEG010000300.1 GCA_017464045.1 Lachnospiraceae bacterium | reverse complement strand
GTATCACGGCTCCTTCCTATGGCATCTATCTCATCTATAAATATTATACAAGGAGCCATAGTATTAGCTTTTTTAAATAGTTCTCTTACCCTTGATGCACCAAGTCCTACATACATTTCTACAAATTCAGAACCTGAAATTGAGAAAAACGGAACCTTGGCCTCACCGGCAATCGCCTTTGCAAGTAAAGTCTTACCTGTTCCCGGAGGTCCGACTAAAAGAGCGCCTCGCGGAAGTTTTGCACCTATTTCTATATACTTTTCCGGTTTTTCAAGGAAATCAACTATTTCGGTAAGAGACTCTTTTGCCTCTTCCTGACCGGCAACATCTGAAAAGGTGACTCCCGTTTCCTTTTCTACATACATTTTGGCATTATTCTTATTTACACCCATAATACCACCATTTTTTGAAGCTGTACGCATTATTAAAAGCATAAGAACATAAAATGCCACAATCATAATACCATACGAAATAATGGTTGATACAATTGCATTTTGGCCTTCATCAACCTCTTCAAATTCCACCTTAGCCTCTGCAAGTCTGTCAACAAGCTTATAATCTGCTGTTCTAATTACAGTATAAGTCGTCTCATTTACTGAATCTTCGTTTTCCTTTGGCTTTATAACTATTTCATTATTATATAATTTGACACTTTCGACCTTATCATCATCAAGCATCTGCAAAAATTCGTCATAGGTTATTTCTTCTTTTCCCATGTCTTTGAATTTACTGTATGCCTGCCAAAATAAAAGAGCCAGAAAAACAGATGCAACCAGTAGTATAATCTGCATGGATGGTTTTTTCTTATTATTGTTGTTATTTGTATTATTGCCGTTATTTCTATTATCTTTGTTATTATTTTGGTTATTGTTTTGATTATTGTTATCCATAGTTATTCTCCATAACTTATAGTGTATAGCCTTTAAAACATTAAGGGCTATGTACATTAAGAATAACGTACAAGCCCTTAATATAATAATCTGATTACTTTACTTATAAAGAGGATACTTATCAGTAATGCTCTTTACAAGACTCATGGCCTTGTCATTATCCTTATCAATAACTGCCGCCTTAATTGCATCAGCTATAATAATCATATCATCCTCTTTCGCACCTCTTGTAGTAATTGCAGGTGTTCCAAGTCTGATACCGCTTGTTACAAATGGTGACTTAGGATCATTTGGTACTGTGTTCTTATTAGCAGTTATATGTACTGAATCAAGAAGCTTTTCAACCTCTTTTCCTGTCATATCAAGGTTCTGTAAATCAACAAGCATAAGATGATTATCAGTACCGCCTGAAACTATATTGAAGCCTCTTTCCATAAGTGCCTTTGCAAGTACTTCGGCATTTTTCTTAACCTGAGCCATATATGCCTTATACTCATCTGATAAAGCTTCCTTAAAACAAACTGCCTTACCTGCTATTACATGCATCAATGGTCCACCCTGAATTCCAGGGAAAACTGCCTTATTAAAATTGTACTTCTCATTTACTTCATTGCTTGAAAGGATAAGCCCTCCACGAGGTCCTCTTAAGGTCTTATGAGTAGTGGTTGTTGTTACATGAGCATATGGAATTGGGCTCTCATGAAGTCCTGCAGCAACAAGACCTGCTATGTGTGCCATATCTACCATAAGTACAGCTCCAACCTCATCAGCAATTTCTCTGAAACGCTTAAAATCAATTGCTCGTGCATAAGCGGAAGCACCTGCCACAATAAGCTTTGGCTTGCACTCCTTAGCAATTCTTAAAACTTCATCATAGTCTATAAATCCATCATCATTTACTCCGTAAGGTACTACATTAAAATACTTACCTGACATATTAACAGGTGAACCATGAGTAAGATGTCCGCCATGTGCAAGGTTCATTCCCATAAATGTATCGCCCGGCTCCATTATTGCGAAAAATACAGCCATATTTGCCTGAGCACCTGAATGAGGCTGAACATTGGCATATTCGCAGCCGAATAATTCCTTAGCTCTCTCTCTTGCAAGATCCTCTACTACATCAACATGCTCACATCCGCCATAATATCTCTTTCCCGGATATCCTTCTGCATATTTGTTGGTAAGCGGGCTTCCCATAGCAGCCATAACTGCCTTTGAAACAATGTTTTCTGATGCTATAAGCTCGATATTATCATTCTGTCTTTTAATCTCTGCTGTCATGGCATCAGCAACTTCGGAATCAACCTTAACAATCTCGTCAAAATCGTACATTTTTTTAACCTCCATTTATTATTTTATGATTTTTATTTGCTTATATTTATGTAATTCTTAACAATTAAAAATACTCTCATATAAAAATTCATTTTATATTTTTATATAAATATAAGTTCAATCAAAACTGTCATTAATTATCTCATAACTACTTTTTAGTGTCAATAAATCTATTCTTCTTTTATATCTTTCTTATCAATATTTTTATTTTTGTTTTTTGTCTTTCTTTCCCTGCTTTTCTCCTCAGATTTATCCATTAATATTCCCATATAATAATTTATTTCTGCTCCGTAAAATACAACCTGCATACAAATATAAAGCCACATAACAATAAGAATTACGGATGTAAGACTTCCATACATATAGGATGCGCTTGAAAGATGTTTTATATAAAACGAAAATCCATTTGTAATAAGCATCCATAAAAGCGCTGCAATTGCCGCACCCGGAAGTTCTCTTACAAATTTGCTTTTTCTGTTCGGAAGCTGATAATAAATCAAAATCATAAATATAAATACCACAACAAATGTAAATACACTCTTTAAGCTTAAAACAAGTATGGTCGCATTGAAAAGTGACGGCCATTTGTTTATTATCTTCTTTGCCAAATCCGCGCCAAAAATATGCAAAAACATAAGTGCACCCATCATAAGCATAAAAGCAAGCGTATATATCACACTTAAGAATCTTACAAAAATAAAATTCTTTCTTTTTTCTACCACATAAATTTTATCAAGACCATTGGTAAGTGCCTGAATACCCTTACCTGCAGACCAAAGAGTAACAGCAATGGTAATAATTGTAAATGATCGGCTGTTTGAATAAACAATATCATCCACAATGTACATTATATATTCACGGAATTCTCCCGGAGCCACATCGAGTATATAATTGATTATATCTGTATTTATAAATGAAACCTTTGAAGCAATTATAACTATTAAAAGAATAATAGGAAAAAATGATAAAATTACATAGAAAGCAGTCTGTGCCGCATAAGCAGCCAGACCATCATCACCTGTTTTTTTAAAAAAAACTCCTAAAAAATTGAATACTTTTTTAATCATAACCTTATACCATAAAAATGAACTTTTTAGTATTGCCGGCAATATGCCTATTTTTCCAAATCGTTATCGTCCTCAATTTCCGTCTCATCAGTTTCTACACTATTATCATATATAGATATAAACTTCACCTCTGTATAATAATGGTGAATAATATAATTGTAATTATATCCTTCCTTCGCAAGATTTGCAGCACCATTTTTACTAAGTCCTACTCCATATCCAAAGCCGCCGCCTCTCACTGTAAAGCCATTGGCATTATTTTCTATATAATAATATGGGCTGGGTAGTGATGTCCAACCGGTTATAACCGATCCATCCTGCCTAATAATCTGCTGATTAACAGGTGTGATAAGATTTCTGATATTTGATGAACCGGTGACCAGAATTGTAGCTTTATCACCTTCGATTAATAGCGAACTTACGACTCCGCTTTTAGTTCTTTCCTCTACCCTGATATCAAGCACATTACCAATATCACTGATATCCCCTTCCGTAAATGTATCTTCTCCAACCACTATCCTTATATTATCCGAAGATATATTTACTCTTTCAAGTAGCATCGAATCTATAGCATTAGTCATCTCATCATATGTATAATCTATAGACCATCTATAATAAGGCATATCCTTATCGATAGTGTCATATCCCATACTATCCGTAATAAACTCTTTAAAACTGTCTTCATCAGACAAGTCTACACTCTTCCCCTCAAGGTCGTCAACTTCACTTTTATAATATTCGTAATCCGTTCCGCCCCATATCTCCGAATTTCTGCATTTCACACCATAAGAAGTAAGATATGAAAAAGG
>JAFUEG010000299.1 GCA_017464045.1 Lachnospiraceae bacterium | reverse complement strand
TCTTTGAAGTTTTTAACCTCATCGGGAATGGTAGGTGCCTTGTAATAATTTTTAAATGCATCAAGTTCCATATCCTTTAGCTCATAAGATGCATATTTGTACATCTTATATTCAAGAAGTCTTCTGACAAGCTCGGAACGAGGATCCTCTTCCTCTTCTTCCTCCTCATGCTTTGGAAGAAGCATCTTGGCCTTTATGCTAAGCAGAGTACCTGCCATAACCAAAAATTCACTCATGACATCGAGGTTTTCCTCTTCCATCCTTGCCACATAATCAAGATACTGCTCTGTTATATCAGCTATCGGTATATCAAATATATTAAATTTATTTTTTTCAATTAAATGAAGCAACAGGTCTAACGGACCCTCAAACTCATTTATCTTATATTCCGGCTTTTCTATCATAATATATCCTTTGTTTCCTAAAATACACTAAAGCATTATAACCCTTTTTAGATAATAATGCAAACCATTCCGCCATTAGAATCATTAACTATTTTCTCCATGGTATCCTGGAGTTTCTGCTGGCTTTCCTGATTTATCTTATTGATTTTTGAGGTTAATCCGTCCTCCACCAGCTGACGTATGGTTTTACCAAATATATTGACACTCCAGATATCATTATTCTCCATGCCGTCACTGTTAATGTAGTTTATAAGATCCTTAGCCTGCTCCTCCGAACCGACAATCGGTGCGATTTCTGTTGTGATATTGGCTTTAATAAGATGAATGGACGGAGCCTGAGCCTTTATTTTAACGCCATATTTATTGCCTGAACGTATAAGTTCAGGTGATTCGAGAGTTATCTCGTCTTTTTCAGGTGTTACGGATCCATATCCGGTCTTTAATGATTGTGCGAGTGCCGTACTTACCTTATTGCAACTGGATTTTGTATCAGCAAGCTCCTTTAATTCCTTCATAAACTCATATTCATTCTGAATTCTGCTTCCAAGCATATCGGAAATCATATCATAATAATATTTATCAAATAGCTTTATGCCTATATTAACATTTCCATCAGCAAGATTGATATTATTCATGTCTATTTTTTCAATATAATCATCTGCACTTAGCTTGAGATTATTTACATCTCTCATATAATAAATATTTGAAAATGCATCTTTAGCAAGCTTAATAAGGTAATCCTTAATTTCATTTTCATTATCAAGTGCTTCGACCCATTTAGGTATATTAAAATTAACTGCCGTAACAGGAAATTCCATAAGAAGGCACTCAAATATACGATTTATATCATCAGCAGTAAGTTTATCACAGTTTACGGTTATAACTGTTTTATTATAATTATCAGCCAGTTCATCAGCCATCATTAAAGTTTCTTCTGAACCCGGGTTTCTTGAATTAAGCAGTATTACATATGGCTTACCTAATTTATTTAGTTCAGCAATTGTCTTTTGTTCAGGTTCTATGTACGCATCTCTGTCAATATCCGTTATGCTTCCGTCACTTGTGATAACTATACCAACTGTTGAGTGATCTCTAATGACCTTTTTTGTTCCAAGCTCCGCAGCTTCGGTAAACGGTATATCATAGTCAAACCAAGGTGTTGTAACAAGTCTTTCCTTACCATCCTCCTCATGACCTTCAGCACCATCAACCATATATCCAACACAGTCTATCATCCTTACTTTAAGATTTACCTCATCTCCTATAGTTATGTCAACTGCATCTTTCGGTATAAATTTTGGTTCTGTTGTCATAACTGTTTTTCCTGCCGCTGACTGAGGCAGTTCATCCTTTGCCCTGACACGATTATTTTCCTCATCTATGGCAGGTATAACAAGCATTTCCATGAATCTTTTTATAAAGGTTGACTTTCCTGTTCTCACAGGTCCTACAACACCGATGTATATCTCTCCATTTGTCCTTTTTTCTATATCTTTATAGATATCCATAAAATTACCCCCAGTTTTCAATTCCATTATTTAATATATATGTCATGAAAATTGGAGGTATTCATTATTTACTTTATTTTTTTTGAAAATGTATTATAACGATAAAACTGAACCAGTCTTTTTACGTAATTAACATCGCAATGTATACCGTCAGAGGACGCCTCCTCGGGAAGATATCCGTTTGCATCCTTAACAGCCGATGCTGAATCAAGATATATAACATCTCCTCTTGTCTGACACATTTTAAGCAGCTCTTCATTATACATATTAACTCTGTCCTGATTATATATATCGCTTTTTTGTGATGATGAAAGAGAAACAGGCAAAATACTCTGAACATATATAACAGCATCCGGATTTATAGACTTAATATAATCTATAAAATTACTCATATTTTCAGTAAACTTTTCAACGTATACCCAACCAAGCTCATTGACACCAAACATAAGATAATAAGCATCAAACTTTGTCATGCCAACAGCTTCAAAACAAGTATAACTTCCACCGGTTCCCGGTATTGTTATAACCTTATCAGTAGAAAGCTTATCCACGCTAAGACCCTTATAATAAAATCCATTTATATTGGGCAGCCCTGAATATAAAACAAGACCCTCTGTTCGTGAGTCACCTATAAAACACACATCACTAAAATATGATAAGTCAGCAGGCCCGTCATTTTTTTCGTATAGAGACTCATCATACCAGTTCAATGGTTCAACCTCTTCAACCGGTCCAAGTACCGTTTCAGGAACTTCAAATTCCATACCTGAAACAGATACCGAAGGAATCTCTATCTGCTCAGGATTGGTCTGGGCAATAGCATGTGTTATCATCAGGTTATATGATATATAACCGACAGGTTTTCGACCTATATCGGCAGCAACAGTATATTTTACCGCTCCGCCTTTTTTACCTTTGTTTTTATCAGTAACCCTGGCATACAAAAGCATACAAAGGGATATAACTAAAGCAATAAAAAGACAATATATAAAAATCAGCTGAAGTTTTCTGATTATTCTTTTTTTATTAAAGCTTTCTCTTGTAAATCTTCTGTCCGCCACAGATTATAGCACCTCATATATAAAATCTTAACCTATTTTAATTATTTCCAATCCTGAAACAATGACTCTGATGTCCTCATACGAGTTAAAAGGGATTTAAGTGCATCCCTGGCAGTAAGATTACCAAACAAAAGTTCATTAACCATAGTAACTATAGGCATCTCAACACCATATTTTTCACTAAGCTTAAGTGCAGCCTTAGCAGAATATACTCCTTCAACAACCATCTTAACCTTGTCCATAGCTTCCTTATAGGTAAATCCCTGTCCCATATAGTATCCTGCCATACGATTTCGGCTGTGTATGGATGAACAGGTAACAATTAAGTCACCTATACCCGAAAGTCCTCCAAAGGTTTCAGCATCACCACCCATGGCAACACCAAGTTTCTTAATCTCCGCAATACCTCTTGTAATAAGTGCTGCCTTGGCATTATCACCACAGCCAAGTCCGTCGGATATACCTGCGGCAAGTGCGATAACATTTTTTAGTGCTCCACCAAGCTCTATTCCAAGTACATCAGGACTGGTATATACTCTAAAATAATCAGACATAAAAACATCTTGAACCAGAAGTGCATCTTCCTTATTTTCAGCACCTGCTACAACTGTTGTCGGAAGTCTCTTTCCAACCTCCTCTGCATGACTCGGACCGGATAATACAGCTGTTTTAGCATTAGGAATTTAATCCATTATGACATCTGTAAGAACCATAAGAGTACTTTCCTCAATACCCTTTGACAAATTGACTATAAGCTGTCCATCTCTAACATATGGAGCAATTGTTTTTGAAGTGCTTCTGACAAACGGTGAAGGAACTACCATAACAAGAATCTCTGCAAAATCAACAGCTTCCTTTGCATCATTTGTAAGCTTAAGTGAATCAGCGATTTTAACACCCGGAAGCTTGGTTTTATGCTCCCTTTCTTCCTCTAACATCTTTATCTCATCTTTGTCTATGGACCAAACCATAACATCATGACCATTATCTGTAAGCAGTACGGAAATTGCCGTTCCCCAACTTCCCGCACCTAAAATCGAAACCTTCATAAGCTCTAAATATCCTCCTTCTTCTTCTCCCCAAGCTTTCTTTCTTCATGATTGATAAGTCTCTTAATATTTTCTCTGTGTCTGAATATTCCCATACAGGAAATAAATATTATTACAATAATACTTTCAATCAGCATATTGTGTGAATTATCAAATCCAAAGCTGCCTTTTAATGCAAAAACAGTATAATAAACTATTACATACAGCATCAAGATTATTGAGCTAAGCGAAACATATCTTGTCAGAATTACCAGACCGAAAAATACACATAAACCGATCAGGAAAAACCATGGATTTAAAAAACCTATAACACATCCGCCTGTAACAGCTATTCCTTTTCCACCCTTAAATCCAAGGTAAAACGGAAAGTTATGCCCAAGTGCTGCACCAAGCATGGCATAAGCAACAAATAAATTTACACCATCCGGATAAAAATTCATCATTATTGCTCTTACTAAAAGAGTTGCTGCCGCACCTTTTCCAAGGTCTACAAAAAATGTTATTATTCCGGCTTTTTTTCCAAGAATTCTAAGAGCGTTGGTAGTGCCCGCATTACCACTTCCGTGCTCTCTTATATCAATACCATTTAATCTTCCGAGTATGTATGAGGTCTGAATAAGACCAAACGCATAACCGATTACTATACTTGCTAATCTTGCGGCTAATCCTGCTAACATTATTTTTCTTTCCTCTCACG
>JAFUEG010000298.1 GCA_017464045.1 Lachnospiraceae bacterium | reverse complement strand
CATCACCATACGAATACTACAGCTATACCGAGGATTACGATTCGGCAAGAAATATGATGGCGGTTGTAAGGGCGATAGCAACAGTCGTAATAATAATTCTTCTTGTAATGTATATGGTAAATATCATTAACATTAAAAGTGCGGAAATGATTATAAGAAAAAATGAGCTTAATACGCTTAGAGCAATCGGTATGAGCATAAGACAGCAAAGCAGAATGCTATATGCGGAGTCCGTTTTAACGGCGATAATTTCTGCTATACTCGGATCTGTTATCGGAGTGATAAGCTCCTGGTATATAGTCAGTGTTATGCTTGAGGTGTGGGGTGAGATTCATTTTACGGTAAAATGGAGCGTTATTATTTTCACAGCGGTTTTGCTTAGAGCAATTAATATATTTAATGTATGGATGTCTAAGCCTGATGACAGAGAAATACAGGTGGGAGATTACTATTAAAGACGAGGAGAGGCTATGAATAAATTATCTTTACTGACATTTAGATATATGAAGGTCAATATGAAAAGAACTATAACTACCTGTATCGGAGTTATCGTTTCGACAATCCTTATATATCTTATATTTTCTATAGGCTACAGCATATATTATTCTGATGCTGAAGAGTTTTATAAATATGCTTATTATGAAATTGATGGTGTTATAGTATGCGATGGAGCATCGGCAAAGGAGATAGTTGAGTCGGCCAAATATTACGGTGGTAATGCCAATAAGGCAGATGTTAAGCTTTCCAGAGCATGGGCAATATCCTTTAATAATGAGTATAATGGTGTTTATATAAATGATTTCTTTGCTATGGGAAGACAGCTTAACCTTAGGCAGGGAACATTTCCTAAAAATGATAATTCCGTGCTCGTTCCGGATTGGTATGCCCGTTTTGAAGAAGCCTCTGTCGGTGATGTAATTAATTTCGGATATGGCGCTGATGCTAAAAAATATATATCCGGAATTTATAATGATAATAATTATTTAGCCTTTGATGACAGTACATTAAGTCAACGGTTTGGTGACGCTATTTTCATTAAATCACCTGATAAGGTCTTTGAAAGTGAAAAGGTGTACGTATTTGTTACCTTAAAGAACGGTAAGGATATACAAAAGCAAATCAAAAACCTTAGTGAGACATATAATGCTCAAAAGTACGAGGTTATAGAGGCAGCAAGGTCTTATCGTGAACCGAAAACCGATGTTTCTTATGCAGCATACACGGCATTTTTGATGCTTGTTGCTTTTGTTGGAATTACCATTTCAATTATGATTATCAGAAATGCTTTTAATATATCCGTTCATACAAGAAGTAATGATTATGGAATATTAAGATGTATAGGTATGAGCCGTAAACAGATAATTAAAATTATTTTTTATGAAGCTCTTATTATAAGTCTTATAGGACTTATATTTGGAATTATCATAGGACATGGATTATCGATACTTATCTTTTCGATTTTTAAAAGGATATTGTCCTTAAGTAAGTATTATAGGATAAGACTTATACCTCGGGCATTGGGGTTAGCAGTGTTATCTGTATTTGTAGCAACCTTTTATTCCATGATTTCTCCGGTTGAAAAGCTTTATAAGCTTAATCCGATAAGGGCACTTAAAATGTCCGATGAATATGAAAATAAAGATAAGAAACTAAAAGCAAAAAGAGGAAGATTATTAACTAAGCTTTTTGGAGTGGAAACAGGTTATGCATATAAAAATATATTAAGAAATAAAAAGCGGTTTTTACTGCTGGTTACAACCCTTACTGTATGGACGGTACTTGCATCAGCAATCTTTACAATTATTTCAACCGCAAAAAAAGCTCTTTATGATGAGCTTGCACCAAATTGCGATTATGCCGGATTTGTCGAAATATATAATCGTGGCTCGGCTGATAGCTTCATAGCATCCTTAAAGGAGCTTGATGAGGTTAAAAATGTTACATATATGGAGACAATATTTATATCCGACAAACAAAACCAAAACCTGCGTTATCTCGGATATGGATTTTCAACAGAGGATTTTTTGAATTTTGCAGCAGCATCCGATGGTTATGATGAGGATAAAAACGGAACAAACGGAGTGTTGATATATGGCAATACAAAGCTTGAAACGGGAAACATATTTTATGGTAATACAAAGGTCCTGGGTGTATTTGATAATGATGAGAAATTCTTAAATGAACTTGGTAAATACGAACCTTGGGAGTTATCTTATCTAAACCTTAACAATGTTATAGTGTATAATATTGATAATAAGGATTTTATGAATTTTGTTGAGTATAATGGTGGAGGATATGGTGTACTTATAGAATTTAAGGATAATTTAAAACATCCACAATTCGATGAGCTTATAAGTAAGTCGAATTATTCCTTTGATGATTATTATTACGAATACAATGTTTTAACAGATGGACTTACTGTTGTAAAAACCGGAATAATAGGATTTCTGATACTTGTATTTATCCTATATATGATAAACACAATCAATACCAACAGTTCCGAAATGATGCTCAGAAAGAAAGAGTTTAATATATTAAGAACAATAGGAATGAGTAAAAAACAGGTTGATAAAATGCTTTACCTTGAAGGCTTACTGGTATCTGTTATAGCAGCATTTATAGGAAATCTTCTCGGAAGCTTTCTTGGAAATGCAGTCTTTAACCTCTTCATGCTTGCCGGCAAGGAACCGGAAGAGAGAGGTAATCCGGTTATATACATCGATTTTCCTGCCATAATACTTATAACACTTCTTCTTATTATAATTAATGTATTCGCAATCTGGGTGACCAAACCTGAAGATGAAAATATTATACTTGATTAAATGTGTCATGAGGACATGCACCTTGTCAAAAAGTAACTTTAAATAGCAAAATAATAAGATGGTAGAGAATAATTAACCCGATTTGCGTAAAATCAAAAGCGAATGGTTTGCAGGTGTTTGCTCAGAAACCGAACTGTTTGAGCAAAGCGAGTTTTCGGTTTCGTGCAAACAACAAAAACCTGAGCGCTTTGATTTAGCAAAT
>JAFUEG010000297.1 GCA_017464045.1 Lachnospiraceae bacterium | reverse complement strand
TTTTTCTTAGTATATATCACAGAGACGCCGATAGGAAAATTATAAAAGAGGAATCGGAAGGAAAAAATAGGTATTTTAATATGAAAAAGGTTGTAATAGTCAATTCTTCTTCGGTTTTTGAATATAGGGTAGATATGCTGTTTAAGTATCTGAAGCAAAAGGGCTACGAGGTAACTGTACTTGCTTCTGACTATATGCATGCAGAAAAAAAGAAAAGAAAGTTGGATAAGGAGAATTATATATCCGTAAAAACTATCCCGTATAAGAAAAACATATCTTTTTCACGACTATACTCACACTATAATTTCACCCAAAAATGTAAGAAAATACTTAATGATATGAGCTTTGACATATTATATCTGGTCGTTCCGCCAAACTCACAGTCGGCACTTGCCAAAAGGTATAAAAAACGGGGAAATGTAAAGGTGATTATGGATATAATTGACCTTTGGCCGGAGAGTTTTCCAAGTAAGCGGACTGATAAGTTTCCTTTTACACTTTGGAAGTTTGTGAGAGATAAGAATTTAAAATATGCTGATTATATAATAACTGAATGTAAACTGTATGTAAGAAAGTTAAAAAAGCACATAACAAAAATTGATAATAAAACTATTTATTGGGCACATAAGAATAATGAAGAATACGCTGCACCTGATTATGATAAGATGAGTGATGATGGGCTGCATCTTCTTTATCTTGGGTCAATTAACAATATAATTGATATCCCCGGAATTGCTGATATCATAACCAGACTTTATGATAAAATGAAGGTGTATCTTGATATAATCGGCGGTGGAGAAAAAAAAGATGAGTTTATAGAAGCTGCAAAAAATGCAGGTGCGGATGTCATAGATCATGGGAAAATATATGACTTTAAGAAGAAACAGGATATAATAGATAAATGCCACTATGGATTAAATATAATGAAGGATACAGTATGCATAGGACTTAGTATGAAGAGTATAGACTATTTGGAGAGTGGACTTCCTATAATAAATAATTTAAATGAAGATATAGGTAATATCATAAAAGAGGAATCCTGTGGTCTTAATATATATGAAGAAGACTGGCTGGATAAGGCAGATGATTATGACCGTATTAAAGAAATGAAGAAAAACGCCAGAGAAACATTCAAAAAATATTTTAGTGAAGAGTGTTTTGAAGCAGCGCTTGACGAGGTGCTGTAGATTAGGGGAAGCGTTGATTATATACAAAAATGTGCTAAGCAGCACGTTACGTGCGTATACATTTTTATATGTAACCGATGTTTAAAGAAAAGTACTCTTAAGGAGATTGATATGAAATTTTTAGCTATAATAGTTACCTATAATCCCGATGTAGAAAGATTAAATGAAAATCTTAAGGCAATATCCTGTCAGACAGATAAGGTTGTGATTGTCGATAATGGTTCGGATGACAATGCATTTCTGGAAAGACTTTCCTTTGTATATAACACAGCGGTTATTAGTAATGAAAAAAATAAGGGTATAGCTTATGCTCTTAATCAGGGCATGAGATATGCATATGAAAATGGATATGAATGGGCTATAACTTTGGATGAGGATTCAGTCTGTCCGGATAATATCATTTCTTCGGCAAAAAAAATAATAGAAGAAAAAAGCAGGAAGCACAATTCATTGTCTGATACTTCAGATTTAGATTGCAAGTTAGATGATATAGCCATAATAGTTCCGCTTATAAAGGAAACTGCATCCGGAGAGCTGTGCGAACTTGGTACTGCTATAAATGATGAAAGCTGCCAGGAAGTTAAAAAATGTATCACCTCTGCCGCAATAACCAATGTCGGAATATGGAAAAAGCTTCGTGGCTTTGACAATAAGATGTTTATTGATTATGTGGATTATGATTATGCCATTAGATGTATTATTAATAATTATAAAATTGTAAGAATGAATAATGTTATACTTGACCATAGAATCGGTAAATCAGAATACAGAAAATTTTTGTGGACAAGGATAAGAGTGGCAAATCATTCGCCGTACAGAAAGTATTACATCGCAAGAAATATAGTTATTTATATAAAAAGATATTCAAAGCATATAAGCGTTGTCGCTGAACTATTGAGACTGTTTAAGGTATTGCTGCTGATAGTTTTATATGAAGATAATAAGGCAGAAAAACTTAGAGCATATTTCAAAGGACTATCAGCAGGAATTAAATTCAGGGTATAAATATAACATGCGACGGGTCTGATTGACAAAATTTAGTTGGGTTATTATTTAAGACTATATATTAAAAATGTGCAAAGCATGGCGTTAAGTAACACGTGCCATGCGTGTACATTTTTATATTTAGTCATATTATAAGAAAGTGTCAATCGGAAACGTCGAATGTCATATGTATGAGAGGAGTTATTATGAAGATATCTGTTATTATGGCATCCTACAATGGAGCACGTTATATAACCGAACAATTGAATTCTATAGATAATCAGAGTGTTAATCCTGATGAAATCATAATAGTAGATGACGCGTCTGATGATAATACAAAGGAGCTTATTAAAACATTTTTTGAAGATACGGATATTACTGGCCGCTTAGTCGAGCATACAAAAAATATTGGATATAGAGATACATTTTTTGATGCTTTATCATATGCAGCGGGAGATGTCATATTTTTGTGTGATCAGGATGATGTCTGGCAAAGTGACAAGATAGAAAAAATGTTAAAGGTGATGAAAGATAATGAAAGTGTTAAGGCTCTTAATACTTCATATAAGTTGATTGATTGTGATGGAAATGAAATTTCCGAGGGGATAAGAAACGGACGTAGAAATAAGGATAAAAGAAAACTTTACGGCATTTCGCTGGAGCAGGTTTTAAGCTACAATGCAGCTATGGGATGCACTATGGCTTTTACAAGTGATATAAAAGATTTGCTGCTTGAACATATTAATGAAAAAAAGACATATAATATACCACATGATTGGATTATCAATATAGCGGCAGCTCTATCGGATGGACTTTATATGTTAAATGAAGAACTTATATACTACAGACTTCATGGTGATAATACAATAGGTTTAAATCGCGCAGCAACGATTGAAAAAAGAATAAAAGACTATGAGGAAATGTCAGGTCAGAAGATGGATATGTTAAAGCTTTTAAAACTGCTTGACCGTAATGCCTATGAGAAGGAATATAACTTTATGAAGCTTATGGTTAAGAGCTATCATATCAGATGTGAAATGCTTGGCAGAAAAAGCATAGCTGCATATCTTAGAAATTATAAGAGATATAATCTGAAAAGAGTAATGGATAAAAAGACCATGCTTTATGATTTGTATCTTATAAAAAAGAAAAACAAGCCTGATTAAACAAGCTTGTTTTTAGCTGGGCTACAAGGATTCGAACCTTGAAATGCTGGAGTCAGAGTCCAGTGCCTTACCATTTGGCGATAGCCCATCACAATCACATATTATACTTGATGTCTATTTAAAATGCAAGCTTTTTTTATAAAAAAAATTTGCTGTTTTTTGGAAATGATATATTACATTTTGTAAAAAAATTATTGTTTGACAAACTAAAAGGAATGGTATAGAATGGCACATGTTACATGCAGTATTGTTTTGGAGGAAATATTATGAGCAGCATAGTCTATGTGGTCCCTTGGGCTATATGTGATACTGATAATATATATACAAAAAAAGTTAATTTTGAAAATATGGAAAAGCCTTCTAAGGGAGATGCCATAGATGATTGGTGTATCAGAGATGTTATGGCAAGTCCTGACAGAAGAAGCAAGGATATATATGCGGTAGTAGATGTGTATAACGGTTATAAGGAAAAGCTTAACGAAAAGGGAATGTCGGTTTTTTCCCTAAATAATTCTGCAGAAAAGCTTTTTGAATACGGATATACAAAGGCTGAAGATAAAGAGGCAGACTTTATCAGAAGTAAAGTTTTAAAGCTTGGAAAAGGTAAGAAATAAGACCGCGTAATGTGGTCTTTTATTTTTTATACACAGAGCTGCCGAGAGGAATATACAAATTGTATGAGGTTATACATTTAAAAGGAGGACGGATATGATAGAAATCGGAAAATGGAATACCTTAAAGGTTATTAGATCCAAGGATTTTGGAGTTTATCTTGGAGAGGATGACAGTAAAACCGCGGATACGGTACTGCTTCCGAGAAAGCAGGTTGAAGAGGGCGTAAAGGCAGGCTCTGTGATAAATGTATTTATTTACAGGGATTCACAGGACAGGCTTATCGCAACTACCAACAAGCCTCTTATAACCATGGGTGAGATAAAGAAATTAAGAGTGAAAAGCGTAACCTCAATCGGTGCATTTATGGATTGGGGACTTGAAAAGGATATTCTTCTTCCGTTTAAGGAGCAGACGGCAAAGGTCGAAGAGGGTAAGGAATATCTGGTTAAAATGTATGCAGATAAGTCGGACAGGCTGTGTGTCTCCATGAAGCTTTACGATAGCCTGAAAAAGATTGAGGGATATAAGGACGGCGATACATTTACAGGCACTGTATATGAGTATAAAAAGGGTATGGGAGCTTTTGTTGCTATTGATGACATGTACCTTGGACTTATACATGAAAGTGAAATATATAATAAGGTATATGTGGGTGAAAGCGTAACCGGAAGAATCAAGAAGATAAGGGAGGATGGCAAGGCCGACCTTATTCTTAGAGAACCGGCATACATTCAGATGAATGAAGACGCAGATATGGTTTATGATATAATAAAAAGCTATAAGGGAGTTCTTCCGTTTACGGATAAGGCGGATAAGGAGCTTATAAAAAAGGAATTCGGACTTAGCAAAAATGCCTTTAAGAGAGCAGTCGGAAAGCTTTTGAAGGAAGGAAAGATTGAGATTACGGATAGTACTATCAATATAATCGGGTAGACAGATTATATTTTAGGACAGAGAAAACTATAATATTCGTTAAATATATTATTAGATTAAAAATAAAATTATTAAAATTTTAGGAGGTAAATGTTATGAAAAAGATTATTTCTACACCTAAGGCACCTGCTGCGATTGGACCTTATTCACAGGCTATTGTGGTGGACAAGATGGTATTTACTTCAGGTATGATACCTATCATCCCTGAAACCGGAGAGCTTGAGACCGGAGATGTCAAGGCTCAGGCAAGACAGGCAATTAAGAATCTTGTTACTCTTCTTTCTGAGTCAGGTTCAAGCGCTGAAAACGTAGTTAAGACTACAGTATTTATCAAGGATATGAATGATTTTGCAGCAATTAACGAAGTATATGCCGAGTTCTTTACGGAAAACTTCCCTGCACGCTCCTGTGTTGAGGTTGCAAGACTTCCTAAGGATGTGCTTGTAGAGATTGAGGCAGTGGCACTTTTAAAATAATTTATTGACCAATGCTTAAAAATGTATGGCAGATAATATGACACTTTAAGATTTGCTTATATTTTAAGGCTTTACTTGTATTTTTTACTTGAATATTTGCAAGTTGGTGGTACAATAAGGATATGTTTAATCACATTAGAAAAAGGGAGACGATAGCTATGAGTAAGAATATTGATTGGTCAAACCTTGGTTTTGGATATATCCAGACTGAGAAGCGTTTTGTATCAAACTTTAAGAATGGCGCATGGGATGATGGCGTTATTACAGAAGATGCTACAGTAACCATAAGCGAGTGTGCAGGCGTGCTTCAGTATGCACAGACCTGTTTTGAGGGTTTAAAGGCTTACACTACAGAGGATGGACATATTGTATGCTTCAGACCTGACCTTAACGCTAAGAGAATGGTTGATTCATGTACAAGACTTGAGATGCCTACTTATCCTGAGGATAAGTTTGTAGAGGCAGTTGTTAAGACTGTAGAGGCTAATATTGATTATGTTCCACCATATGGTTCGGGAGCAACACTTTATATAAGACCTTATATGTTCGGCAGCAACCCTGTTATAGGTGTTAAGCCGGCAGATGAGTATCAGTTCCGTATCTTTGTAACACCTGTTGGTCCTTACTTTAAGGGTGGTGCAAAGCCTATAACTATTAGAGTGTCTGATTTCGACAGAGCAGCTCCACACGGAACCGGTGATATCAAGGCGGGTCTTAACTATGCGATGAGCTTACATGCAATAGTTGATGCCCATAATCAGGGCTTTGCTGAAAATATGTATCTTGATGCTGCAACACGTACAAAGGTTGAAGAGACAGGCGGAGCAAACTTCCTCTTTATAACTAAGGACGGCAAGTTCGTAACTCCAAAGTCAAACAGTATTCTTCCTTCTATCACACGTCGTTCACTTATGGTAGTTGCAGAGAAGTATCTTGGACTTACTGTTGAACACAGAGAGGTTTATTTCGATGAACTTAAGGATTTTGCTGAGTGTGGACTTTGCGGTACTGCAGCAGTTATCTCTCCTGTAGGAAAGATTGTAGATCATGGAAATGAAATCTGCTTCCCAAGCGGTATGGATGAGATGGGACCTATCACCAAGAAGCTTTATGATACCTTGACAGGAATTCAGATGGGACGAATCGAAGCACCTGAGGGATGGATAAAGGTTATTAAGTAAGATATATAAAGATAAAACACCTCTGATTTTATCAGGGGTGTTTTTTATTCTACTGATTTTAGTGATTCAGCCATATTTATTTTATCAAGCTTTTTATTCATAAATAAGTTGACAATCATATTAAATGCGAAGGTTAATATTATGCTAAGTAAAAAGCTTATAGGTTTTATAAGCACCCTAAAAGATACGATATCAACTACAATGTTTGACATTACAAAGCGGTGCAGTAGGACACCTAAAAACAGGCCTATCAGTATTCCTATAGAGGTTAAAAATATGTTTTCGCGAAATACATATGCGGAGGTTTCATTTTTGTAAAAACCAAGGACCTTGATGGTTGCAATTTCCCTTATACGTTCGGTTATATTGATATTGGTCAAATTGTATATTACTATAAATGCGAGAAATGCTGCACATATGATTACAAGGTAAACCACATAATTAAGGCTCTTCATCATATTGGCGACACGGTTTTGAAGGTCTATAAACAGTGATACCTTAGCAACATTTTTATCCTTCATAAGCTCGGCAGACAGCTTGTACATGTCTGAATTATCAGGAAGGTTTATATAAAGTGTATTACTGTTTATGATTTCGCCGGTCTGATCTTCAATGGCATCCCTGGTAGTAAAGATATAGTTATAAACATGATTTTCATATATGCCGGAGATGATAAGCTTAAGCTGCCTCATATTTTCATCTCTTAGGGTTATTTCGTCCCCGACATGGATATTGAGTCGATTTGCTATGCCATTACTTATTATAGCCTCATTATTTTCAGGTGGGTTAAGATGATTTCCTTTTTCATCGTGGAAATTGATATACTTATCTATGGTGTCATAGCTAAATGGTATGAGAAGGTTGATTCCTTTGACTGTATTATCAGTAACCAAATCCCAGGATGCTTCATGGAGTATAAGGTAGTCATCGGCTGTATTTTTTAATCTGTCTTCAAGAGAAGACGGGATTATTTCCTTGTCTCCGTTTAAAAATACGAGACCGGCATCGGATATTTCTATTTCCTTATATTGCATATCTGCAAATCCTGCGATGGAATCGTACAGGCCAAGACCTGTGAGAAGTAAAGCGGTGCAGCCGCTTATTCCGAGTACCATCATAAAAAACCTTCTTTTATATCTAAAGATGTTTCGGATGGAAACTTTATATAAAAATTTAAGCTTTTTCCATATGAATGGTATATATTCGAGAAAAATTCTTTTTCCGGCTTTTGGAGCCTTTGGACGCATAAGGCTTGCTGCTGTTTCGGATAATTCCACATGACAGGAAAACCATGTCGTACCGATGGAACAAAGAAGCGCAACTAAAAGTGATATAAGTGCAAGCTTTGCGTCAAATACATACTTTATTTGTATAGGTATATACATAAGACTGTAGGCAGTCCATATGACCTTCGGAAACAAAATAATTCCGACTATGTATCCAAAGACACAGCCAAGTATGGCTGCACTGCCAGAGTAAAACATGAATTTGCTCATTATCTTGCCCGAAGAATAACCTAGGGCTTTAAATATACCTATTTGTGTTCTCTGGTCTTCAACCATACGGCTCATGGTAGTCATACAGACAAGAGCGGCTACAAGAATGAAAAAAATAGGAAATACATGGGCAATCTGTTCAACTATCTTTGAATCACTTTCAAAACAGGCATAGCCTACATTGGTATTTCTTTCAAGTATAAATGTTTCCAAAGAAAAATCCTGAGTAAAATCGGAGCTTTGATAAGTATTGATAAGATTAGCCAAATCAAGTTTTTCAATTATGTTGGCTATACGGATAAGCTCGGAGGAGTTCATAAGTTCAGTTATGTTATTAAGATCGACAGTATTTATGAGATTTTCGATTTCGACGTATTCGGGGGTTCCTTTTAATACGGTAAATCCATCAGCATTTAATGTATCCCATGCAATATTAAGATAGCGCCACTCGGCAGCCAGTTTTACGGCATAATTCCAGGTTTCAAACTGCTTATTCATATAATTTTGATATTCTTTGGAATATATAGGATAGTCCTGATCAAATTTAATGAATATTTCTGTATAAGTATCATTTTTGAAGGCGGAAGGCAGAACATATACAAATCCTGCAACACTTCCATTGCCAAGTGATGTAGTTCCCCGTTCGATATTGATATAGTATGATGAATTGACATATCCTACGACTGTTAGTTCTTTAAAAGCTAGTGCATCAAGAGTAGTGGTTTGGTTATCATCGGCAACAATTAGTTTATCGCCTATTTCCGGGATATCTCGTATGTGTGTATCAACTAAACATTCATTTTCTTTCTCCGGCATACGTCCTTTTGACAAAGTTATACCATTTATGTTTTCAGTTATGCTGTGAGTTTTTAAAATCATTTCCTGTTTGGATTCATGAGTGTATATGATATCATAACTGTATGAGCCTTCAGCATATCTTACATCAGGGAGCTGTTTAAATATACTGACCTCATCACTGCTCCATCCTATGGTTGATATCAGACGGTAATCATAAAGCTGGTTTTCAATAAGAAAGCTGTTTACAGTTTTAGTCATGGTTGGAGTGGTGTTTTTTAAGCCCGCAAAAAAACCAACCCCAAGAGCGATAATTGCAAATATTGCAAAAAATCTCCCGAAGCTTTGTTTGATTTCTCTTAAGGTTGTACGTTTCATCATTGATTTCATAGGATGTTTACCGCTTTTGATTATTATATAAGGCTATATGTGTATTTTTAATGGCTTGTTATTTACCATTCTATATTAGCGATATCTTTTATATCTTCATTGATTTTTATATCAGCGACTTTACCGCTTTTTACAGTTATAATACGGTTTGCCATGGCTGTTAGAGCCTGATTGTGAGTGATTACGATAACTGTTTTACCAAGTTTTCGACATGTGTCCTGAAGTATGGAAAGTACCTGCTTTCCGGTTACATAATCAAGTGCTCCGGTAGGTTCGTCACATAAAAGCAGCTTTGGATTTTTGGCAAGTGCCCTTGCTATGGCTACACGCTGCTGCTCACCGCCTGAGAGCTGTGCAGGAAAATTATTAATTCTTTCCAAAAGTCCCACATCGGTTAATACTTCCTTGGCATCCAGCGGTTCTTTACATATCTCATTTGCCAGTTCAACATTTTCCAATGCTGTTAGGTTTTGTACCAAATTATAAAACTGAAATACGAAGCCGACATCATATCTTCTGTAAGCAGTAAGTTGCTTTTTATCATATGAGGATATCTCGTTACCATCCAGAAATACAGTTCCGGAGGATAAAGTATCCATACCTCCGAGAATATTTAAGATGGTTGTTTTTCCGGCTCCGGAGGCACCGACTATTACACAGAATTCACCTTTTTCTATCTCAAAGCTTACATCGTTTAGTGCATGGATTTCTATTTCACCACTTTTATATGTTTTTTTTACATTTTTAAACTCTACATAGCTCATGTGTTTTCCTCATAAAAATCAAAAGTTCAATATATGTGTTAATATACTGATAAAGCTGATTTAAATTATATCAAAGGGTTATATAATCCGCAAGTATTCAAAGAGCAGTTCGAATAATCTGTATTCGGGTATCTGAAAAATTTTTTGTATGGTCCGGTTTATAATTATATTTATATTTATATTTATCTTGAAAGAAATATTTTATTGTGTGATAATAATAAATGGTGTATTGTGCCGATTTGTGACATATGACACATTTTTAGGATTTGATACATATTTATATAGATTATCAGGAGGAAATATATAATGGAGACGATTAATAAAAGAGATAAATCCTATGGACGTTCCAGGATAATCTGGATGCTTGTTTTATGTGTATGCGGTATCTTAATTAATCTTGGAGGAGCGGCACTTGCAGAGTGGCTGGAGCTTCCGCTGTTTTTGGATACCGTAGGTACGGTTCTTGTAGCCGGTCTGGGAGGATTTGTGCCGGGAGTTACAGTAGGTCTTTTATCCAATGTAATTAAGGCTCTTATAGCGGACCCTGCATCTATATATTATGGATTTATAAATGTCTTAATTGCGGTTATTACTGCATTTTCTGTTCAGAGGGGATATCTTAAAAAGATTTGGAGTACTCTCTTATATGTTCTGGTAATATCTCTTATAGGTGGAATTGTCAGTGCTATACTTACCTGGTTTTTGTATGGCTTTGCGGGAGAAGGGATATCTGTTCCTTTTGTAAAATATCTCTATAATAACGGTACATTTAATATGTTTCAGGCACAGCTTTTGGCAGATTTCTTTATTGATCTTGCTGATAAAGTGGTTACTGTAATTGTACTTCTTATCGTACTGTTTATCATTCCACAAAAAGTTAAAGATAGTATGTGGGTTGATGGCTGGAAACAGACTCCGCTTTCCAAGGAGGCAAGAAAGGCTGCAAGAAATACAGAGAGTCGTTCCATGTCTGTTCGTACGAAAATATTGATTCTTCTTATGAGCGCATGTTTTCTTATAGCAGCTGCATCCACTATAATAAGCTTTATGCTTTACAGGGATTCAACCATCGATGACCATGTTAAGCTTGGTGAGGGTGTTGCATACCTTGCGGCAAGTGTCATAGATGCAGATCATGTAGATGAGTATATCGAACAGGGCGAGGCAGCGGAAGGATATCTGGATATTGAAGAACGTTTATATAACGTTAGAAACAGTTCTCCGGATATACAATACGTGTATGTATATAAGATAATGGAGGATGGTTGCCATGTGGTGTTTGACCTTGATACGGACGGACTTGCCGGTTCTGAACCGGGAGATATAGTTGAGTTTGACGATGCATTTTCGAAATATCTTCCTGCACTTCTTGCCGGAGAAAAGATAGATCCGATTATCTCGGATGAAACCTATGGATGGCTGCTTACCATATATCAGCCGGTATATGACAGTAACGGAGTATGTCAATGCTACGCAGCAGTTGATATATCCATGGATCAGCTTAGAGACGACCAGCACAGCTTTTTTGCAAAGCAGATAGCTTTATTCTTAGGCTTCTTTATATTTGTACTTACCATAGGTCTCTGGGTTGCAGAGTTTAATATTATATATCCTGTAAATACTATGGCAATCAGTGCCAGTGGCTTTGCGTATAACAGCGATGAGGCACGCATGAGCAGTGTCGACAGGATTAAGGAACTGGATATTCATACAGGTGATGAGATTGAGAACCTTTATCATGCTTTAGTCAAGACAACTGAGGACAGTATGCAGTATGTTGCAGATATCCAGGAGCATACCGAAACTATCTCCAATATGCAGAACGGTCTTATTATGGTTCTTGCCGATCTTGTTGAGAGCAGGGATAAATGTACAGGAGATCACGTTAAGAAAACTGCGGCATATGCTAAAATTATTATGAAAAAGATGAAAGAGGATGGCATATATAAGGATCAGGTTACGGATGAGTTTATAGCCGATGTTGAGCATGCTGCACCTCTTCATGATATAGGAAAGATAAAGGTTTCCGACACCATACTTAACAAGCCGGGAAGGCTTACTGATGAAGAATTTGAAATAATGAAGAGG
>JAFUEG010000296.1 GCA_017464045.1 Lachnospiraceae bacterium | reverse complement strand
TCCCGACCATCGGAATAGGAGCAGGAGCAGGCTGCGACGGACAAGTGCTTGTATATGCAGATATGCTTGGTATGTTCTCAGACTTCACACCTAAGTTTGTTAAGAGATTTGCCGAGACAGGACAGGTTATGACAGATGCTTTCAAGGCTTATATCGAGGAGGTTAAGGCAGGCACTTATCCTGAAGCAAAGCATAACTACGCAATAGATGACGATGTAATTGAAAAGTTATATTAGAATAAAAGGAGACTAAAATATGGAAATCGTATCAACTATAAAAGAAGTAAGAGACAGAGTTAAGGCGTGGAGAAAGGAAGGACTTACTGTAGGACTTGTTCCGACTATGGGATACCTTCATGAAGGTCATAAGAGTCTTATAGATAAGGCGGTTTCACAAAATGACCGTGTGGTTGTAAGTGTATTTGTAAATCCTATGCAGTTTGGACCGACAGAGGATCTTGCCAGCTATCCGAGAGATTTGGATGCAGATGCAAAGCTTTGCGAGGCAGCAGGTGCATCTCTTATCTTTCATCCGGAGCCGGAGGAAATGTATGACGAGGGCTTTTGCTCATTTGTTGATATGACAGGACTTACCGAGGCACTTTGCGGACTTTCAAGACCGGTACATTTCAGAGGAGTTTGTACGGTTGTAAATAAGCTTTTCAATATAGTTACACCTGACAGAGCATATTTCGGTGAGAAGGATGCACAGCAGCTTGCAGTGATTAAGCGTATGGTCAAGGATTTAAATATGGATATCGAGATAGTAGGATGTCCGATTATAAGAGAAGCAGACGGACTTGCAAAGAGTTCTAGAAATACCTACCTTTCACCAAAGTCAAGAGAGGCTGCACTTGTTTTAAGCCGCTCCATATTTATGGCTAAGAAGATGGTAGAGGACGGTGAGCGTGACGCAGCAAAGGTTAAGAAGGCTATGAGAGAGCTTATCGAGGCAGAACCTCTTGCTAACATAGATTATGTAGAAATCGTTGATGTTAATACTATGAAGAGCATAGACACCATAAAGGGAGAAATCCTCTGTGCAATCGCAGTCAACATAGGCGGTGAGGCAAGACTCATAGATAACTTTATGGCAACAATATAATTTTATATATTTTTAATAACTTTTTAGAAAAAACTAAATTGGTATCTTTGATTTTGATAATTCATAAGCAGGTACTTTGAACACGCCGGTACTTAACGAGCTTGCGAGTTTAGTACCGCTGCGTGTGAGAGTAGCGAGAGCGTGCCTGCGATGAATTAATCAAAATCAAAGATACCTGAAAGAAAAGAGGAAAAAATGATATTAGATGTCCTTAAAAGTAAAATTCATAGAGCTACGGTTATTCAGGCGGATGTGGATTATGTCGGAAGCATAACCATAGACGAGGCGCTTATGGAAGCTGCCGGAATATATGAATACGAGAAGGTTCAGGTGGTGGATGTAAATAACGGAAACCGACTTGAAACCTATGTTATCGCAGGTGAAAAAGGCAGCGGAATGATATGCCTTAATGGTGCAGCTGCAAGGCTTGTAGATATAGGCGATAAGGTTATCATAATGTGCTATGCCCATATGACACCTGAAGAGGCAAAGGATAATAAGCCTTATGTAGTATTTGTGGATGACAATAACAAAATTGCAAATGTATCAAGATATGAGAAGCATGGACTTCTTACGGAAGATTTTATGTAAGAACGGGGGTGTGCGTATGCTAAAAGGAAAAACAGTTGTACTCGGAGTAACAGGAAGTATAGCAGCTTATAAAATTGCCAATCTGGCAAGCATGCTGGTTAAATTAAATGCTGATGTTCAGGTCATAATGACTAAAAATGCAACCAATTTTATTAATCCGATTACCTTTGAAACTCTGACGGGTAATAAATGTCTTGTGGATACCTTTGACAGAAATTTCAAGTACAGTGTTGAGCATGTTGCACTTGCAAAGAAAGCAGCAGTTGTTATGATAGCTCCGGCTTCTGCCAATGTTATAGGCAAGATTGCAAACGGTATAGCTGACGATATGCTTACCACTACCGTTATGGCATGCAAATGCAAGAAGCTTATCGCTCCTGCCATGAATACCAATATGTTTGAAAATCCTATACTACAGGATAACCTTAAGAAGCTTGAGCATTACGGTATGGAAATTGTATCGCCTGCAAGCGGAAGACTTGCATGCGGCGATGTGGGTGCCGGAAAGCTTCCGAGTGAAGAGGTTTTGCTTGATTATATTTTAAAGGAGATAAAGCACGAAAAGGACCTGGCTGGCAAGACAGTGCTTGTAACCGCCGGACCGACTCAGGAGGCTATAGATCCTGTAAGATATATAACCAATCATTCATCAGGTAAGATGGGTTATGCAATCGCAAGAAATGCTATGGAAAGAGGTGCAAGAGTTATCCTTATATCAGGTGTAACCGCCATAGCACCACCGCCGTTTGTAGAGGTTGTAAATATAGTAAGTGCGGCAGATATGTACGATGCGGTTATGAAGTATAAGGATGAGTCGGATATCATTATCAAATCCGCAGCAGTAGCGGACTATACACCGATTACTGTTGCTGATGAAAAAATCAAGAAAAAGGATGATGATATGAGTATACCTCTTGGCAGAACCAAGGACATCCTTAAGGAGCTTGGAGCTGCTAAGCGCGAGGGACAGTTTATCTGCGGATTTTCCATGGAAACCGAGAACCTTATCGAGAATTCAAGAGCAAAGCTTGATAAGAAAAATGTAGATATGATAGCTGCCAATAGTCTTAGGGTTGAGGGTGCAGGCTTCGGAACGGATACAAATGTAATTACACTTATAACAAGAGACGATACTACCGAGCTTCCTATAATGAGCAAGGACGAGGCTGCAGGAAAGATAATTGATAAGATAATTGAGATGATTTAATAAATATTATGTATTCCGATTAGTGATAATAGATAAGGAATCGAAAAAAGGAGCCAAAAAAGGAGCCGAAAAGGAGTCGAAAAAGAACTGAAAAAAAGCCGAAAAGGAGCCGGAAGGGAGCCGAAAAAGGAGCCGAAAAGTAATTTTTAAAGGATACTTCAATAAATGAAAAAAATAAAGGAAAAGAGGTAAAAACAATGCAATTTGATACTTTACAAAAGGACATGATAGCAGCTATGAAGGCACGTGATAAGGCAAGAAAGGATGCCATATCATCCTTAGTTTCAGATGTAAAAAAGGCTGCCATAGATGCAGGAACAAGAGATGACATAAAGGATGAGCTTGTTGACCAGGTTATACTTAAATCCTTAAAGACTGCAAAGGAACAGCTTGACAGCTGTCCTGCAGAAAGAACAGATCTTAAGGAGGAGTATCAGTTCAGATATGATGTGATTAAGGAATATGCTCCACAGATGATGGGCGAGGATGAGATAAAGAAATTCCTTAATGATAATTTTGCCGAGGTTATAGCAAGCAAGAATAAGGGACAGATTATGAAAGAGGTAATGCCTGCCCTTAAAGGAAAGGCTGATGGAAAGCTTATAAATACTATCGTGGCAGAGTTGTGTAGATAAAAAATATATATTGAAAATTTCCAAATTGATATTTTGCTTGAAATAATTTCACAAAAAATAAATTGTGAATAAAATAAAAAAAAATTTCTTGACAAATTATTTTATTTGTGCAATACTATCTCACGTAAAGCAAAGGCGCTTTAGAAGATAACACTTCTAAGGCGCCCTTTTTTATTTCTATTTTAAAAATATTAAGCCGAATGTCGGTGAATGAAAG
>JAFUEG010000295.1 GCA_017464045.1 Lachnospiraceae bacterium | reverse complement strand
TTGCTTCTGTATGGTTCAGGTAATTCCGTTGTTAGAGTTCATACACATGATGGACTTATCGAGGATATGGAACCTATACCGGCAAGTAGTGTGAGCTTTACAAACTTCGGAAATTACGGATACAAGGTTCTTATAGATGGGATACCATATGATCCTGACGAAGTGCTTCATTTTGTTTTTAATCCGGATAAGCATTATATGTACAAGGGATGTGGCGTAAGAGCACAGATAAAGGATATAGCAGATAGCTTAAAACAGGCAGCAGCAACCAAAAAGGGCTTTATGGAAAGTAAATGGAAGCCAAGTCTTATTGTTAAGGTTGATGCAGGAGTTGATGAGTTTGCTTCCGAAGAGGGAAGGCAAAAGCTTATTGAACAGTATTTAAAAACAAATGAAGCCGGACAGCCATGGATACTTCCTTTTGATCAGTTTGAGGTAGAGCAGATTAGACCTCTTAGTTTAAGTGATATTGCTATATCTGATGATGTGGAGGTCGACAAGCGTACGATAGCGGCTCTTTTTGGAGTTCCACCATTTATAGTTGGAGTTGGAAATTATAACAAAGACGAGTGGAATGCATTTGTTAATAACACCGTTAAGCCTATCGTCAAAGGAATAGAACAGGAAATAACAAAAAAACTTATAGTAAGTCCAAAATGGTATATAAGATTCAATGTGCTTTCGCTTTTAGATTGGGATATTAAAACAATAGCTGAAGTCTTTGGCAGTTTGTCCGATAGAGGTTTTGTCGATGGTAATGAAGTAAGAGACAGGATAGGTATGTCACCAAGAGAAGGTCTTGATGAATTACGTGTTCTTGAAAACTATATTCCATATGAGATGAGTGCATATCAAAAGAAACTCATACAGAAAGGAGAAGAGGAATAATGAATAGAATGGATAGAATGAATAGACAGATGAGGTCAATCCCATCAACATTTAAAGTGAGGGAAGACGGCGAAGAACTTTCAATAGAAAGTTACTTCGCCGTTTTTAATAGCAACTATGAAATCTGTGATGGAATGAGTGAAAGTATAGCTCCGGGAGCTTTTACTGACACCATTTCGGGTGATATCAGAGCTTTGATTAATCACGATACCACTTTTGTCCTTGGAAGAACAAAGGCACATACTCTTGAACTCAGACAGGACGAGCATGGATTATGGGGAAGGATTGCCATCAATCCGAACGATGGTGATGCCATGAACTTATATGAACGTGTTAAACGTCGTGATGTTGATCAGTGCAGCTTTGGATTTGACATCGTAGCCGAGGAAACCGATTTCCGAGACGATGGCTCTATCCACTGGACTATTAAAGCTGTGAAATTATATGAGGTTTCTATATGTACTTTCCCGGCATATGAGGAAACAGCTGCTGTCGCAAGACAAAATGAGGTTTCTGAAATCAAAAAGAGAGCCAATCAGAAATGGAAGGCTGAAATGTTAAAAAAATTAAAGGAGGAACAGTAAAATGGCATTAAAAGCACTTATGCTTAGAAAGAAGCTTGATGGATTAAATGCAAAGCTGGAAGCAGCAAGAACAAAATCTACCGAGCTTGTAACAAGAGAGACAGAGCTTGAGGCTTCAATTAACGAAGCTGAAACAGAAGATGAAAAGGCAGCAGTTCAGGAGGCTGTCGATGAATATGACAAGGACAAGGCCGCCAATGATCAGGAGATTAAGGACCTTGAGGAAGAGGTCGAAGCAACCGAGAGGGAACTTAAAGACCTTGAAGATAAGCAGGAGCAGACGGTGTCTGATAAGGATACAAGAACTGTTCCAAAAGTAAGTGAAAATGAGAGAGGAGAATTAAGGGTTATGGACAGACGTAAATTTTTCGGTATGACAATTCAGGAAAGAGATGCATTCTTTGCAAATGAGCAGGTTATAGACTTTCTCGAAAGAGTAAGAAATTTCTGCAAGGAAAAAAGGTCAGTAACAGGAGCTGAACTTACTATCCCTGATGTTGTACTTGATTTAATAAGAGAACGCATTGAGGATTATTCAAAGCTTATTAAGTATATTAATAAGCAGTCAGTACCTGGAACTGCAAGACAGACAGTACTTGGAACTATGCCGGAAGCTGTATGGACAGAGACAATTGCCAAGATTAATGAGTTAGATTTCTCATTTACTCAGGTTGACGTTGATGGTAATAAGGTTGCCGGTTATATTCCTGTTTATGATGCAATACTTGAGGATTCAGATATTAATCTTTCAGAGGTTGTAATAACTGCAATCGGACAGGCTATCGGTCTTGCACTTGATAAGGCTATCCTTTATGGAACAGGTGTAAAGATGCCTTTAGGTATCGTAACAAGACTTGCGCAGACTTCAGAGCCTTCGGGTTATCCGGCCAAGGCAAGAGCTTGGGTAGACTTACATACTTCCAATATCAAGTCGATAGCTGCTAATAAGAAGGGTATTGATTTATTCAAGGAGCTTATTAATGCTTCGGGAGCTGCTAAAGGTAAGTACTCTAATGGTACAAGATTCTGGGTTATGAATGAAACTACATTTACAACCCTTGTTGCGGAGGCGCTTTCAATTAATGCTTCGGGAGCTATTGCAACCGGAATGCAGAAAGTAATGCCTATAATCGGTGGAAATATCGAAACACTCGATTTTATTCCTGATAACGTAATAATCGGCGGTTTTGGTGATTTATATCTTCTTGCTGAGCGTAGTGGAATGGCTATTAAGCAGTCAGAACATGTATTGTTCCTTGAGGATGCAACAGTATTTAAGGGAACAGCAAGATATGATGGTACTCCTGTTATAGCTGAAGGCTTCGTTGCAATCGGTATTAACGGTGTTACACCTACTGATACGATGACATTTGCAGAAGATAAAGCCAACGTTGAACCGGATCCTGAAGGCTAATAGTAGGAGGGCGTAGTCTATGAGTAATGAAGAAAGAAAGACAATGCTTAAAATTGATTTAGGCATATCTACAACTGTATATGATGAACGCCTTTTACAATATATTCAGACAGCAGAATTGGAGATTAAAAGGGAAGGTTATACCTTCCCTGAAACTCCTACGATAGATGATGACCAGCTTGTTGTAATGTATGCGGCTTGGCTTTGGAGAAAACGTGATAGTGGTGAGGGTATGCCGAGGATGCTTCGATACACTCTTAACAATAGAATTTTTTCTCAAAAGATGAAGACAGAAGGTGATTCCAATAGATGATGCAATTACTCTTATCCAAGAAGTATATGATGAAGATTTGGAGCAGTACATAGAGTCAGGTAGAATTGAGAATGTATTCTGCAAGGTTGAATCAATTCAAAGGGACGAGTTCTATCGTGCCGGTCAAAATGGCATGAAACCACAATATAAATTTGTTACTGCAAAGGTAAATTATAGTAATGAAGAAATTATTGTGTATAGAGGTATTAGATATAGTGTCTATAGAACCTATGAAGTACCGGGTACAGATGACATAGAACTATATGCAGAGGACATGGCAGGTGTTACAGATGTCTAAATCGAAGATAAAGATTGACCAGCTTGATAAGGAAGTGCAGAGTATTTTAGCCCAGTTTGAGC
>JAFUEG010000294.1 GCA_017464045.1 Lachnospiraceae bacterium | reverse complement strand
AATCCACAGCCAACCAAAAGAAGGCAAAGAAAGAGCGCAAATGTTAATATAAAAACACTGCGCCCTGTTTTAAACATGCTCTTTTTCATATCATACTTCCCAAATTTTACTTACTACATAATATGAGCCAAAGAGTCATAATATTCTATTCTATAAATTATTGTTTGGAATTGTCCTTCTTTTTTTCAACAATCATCTCTATCACTTCCGAATATGCTGCAAAGAGTACGCCTGCAACCGGCCAGATAATCCATGTTTTACCCCAATCATTGGTAAGAAAGCTCCATGTCAGATAAATAGACGTAAAAACAAGCCAATATATAGTTTCAAGACTATCCACAAGCTTATTCTCTTTTTTTCTTTCCTCTGCAAATTCTTCTTCATTAAGAAGCGTTGACATTGCATCCCAGTATGAATTGGTTTTGACAAGCTTCATTACTCCGATTCCTACTATAAAAAGCAGTAAGGCAACCGTAAGTATTATAACAAAATCAATCTCCCAAAATGTGGCTATTAAAAGCGGAACCGGTGAAATAACACACATTATTACTCCAAAGATAATACTTTTGGTATGCTCATGCTTATATTCCTTTTTCCTTTCTGAAACCATACCCTTTACGCCATATTCAGTTGAAAACTCCCCTTCAGCAATGAACTTAAACGGTTCATTTACCGATTCCACATAGATAAATAACGCTACCGCAGGTGCTACTATAAGGATTAAAAAACCTACACCTATAATCGCTGCCGCATCTTCAGACAATCCGACTGATTTTATCTGACTAAGTGCTATAAGAACCAACATAGGTATCGCTGATATAATACATAAAAAAGTAGCAAAAGATGTTTTTTTAGAATTAGCTTTAACTGTATCAAGATATTTATTTGCATCTCCAAGCGTAATCTTTTTTATGGAGTCAGTGCCATCATTATCGGTATATTCCTCGTCCTCTATCTCGTCTTTAAGCAGATAGTCTGTTGTTACTCCAAAGAGCACACTAAGCTGCAAAATCTTATCAAGGTTGGGAACCGACTGTGCAGCCTCCCACTTTGACACCGCCTGACGTGATACATCAAGCTTATCTGCCAGCTCCTCCTGTGACCATCCGTTTTTCTTTCTTAATCTGATAATCTTATCTGCCATTATCATAATTAGCTCCCTCCTTAAAAATTTTTCGATGAATTGTTTCATCCGTTGAGCTAATTTAATCATTTTTTGTAGTTACATACTACCAACCGGCAGCTTGAAATATGTCAACCGGCAGTTGCAAACCGCATAAAAACATGTTTTTTGTAAAAAGTATCAGTTTAGCTGCAAAGTTACCATCCTCTATAAAAATAGCATTCTCTTATATTCCGTCAATCTCTTCTTTACATATTTTTCCCTCATGAAGAAGTTTTCTTAACGTATCGGCATCTTCATTTTTAATCGCATCTCTGTACTCTCTCATTGAATTTATAAAACAATCAAGCTCCGTTAAAAGACAGTCTTTATTCTCAAGGAAAAGCTCCGTCCACATATTTTCATTTAACCATGCTACTCTTGTCAAATCCTTATAGCTTCCTGCCGAAAATCCGTCATGTTCTCTTGCTGTCGGACTTTTTACATAAGCATTGGAAACCACATGTGCCATCTGTGAGGTAAAAGCTATCATCGCATCATGTCTTTTGGCATCGCAGACGGTAAAGGTACCGAATTTAATCGGTGAAAGAAGCTGCTTTGCTCTTTTTATGGTTTTCTCATCACCGAGATTGCGCGGTACCAGCACCATGGAAGCTCCATTATACATGTTTTTCATACTATAATCATATCCGGAGTAATGCCTTCCTGCCATAGGATGTCCGCCAACAAAGGTAAATCCGTACTCCTCTGCTATAGGGAAGCATCTTTCACATACATAACCTTTGACACCACAGCAGTCAATTACCATAGTATCTTTGGCTATATACTCTGCCATTTCTTTCAGATAGTTTACCGCTGTCTCGGGATAAAGCGCTATAAGTACGAGGTCGCACTCTGATATGTTACTTTTTCCGAGCTCTCCGGAAATTGTCTTTTCATCAAAGGCATGCTCCATAACCTCTTTATTTATATCATATCCAAGAACTGTATGGTCATCATTATCGCTGTACGCTTTTGCAAATGAACCACCGATAAGACCAAGTCCAACTATTCCAACTGTCATATTTTTTCCTTCTTTCTATCTGCCGACACGTTTAATCTTATATATGCACATATATAATCTGATGAAACTGTGCTTTGATGCATTAAACTATAAAAATATAATAGATTAATTGTCCTGTGTAGTCAAGAAATACGAAAGGAAAAATGATTAATAATTTTAAATTGTGGCAATGCTTATGTCAGAAAGGTGGTTATTGTTATGAATATGAACAGAAAAACAAAGATTTATATTTTGGTACTTATTTGGGCAGCTATTTTGCTTCAGCTTTTTATCAACTCGTCTATCGACAGAGAAAAGAAAATGGTTGAACAGGTTATGAGTGAGGATATCAGCAATCTGTCTGAGGGTACGGTTAAGGCATATGCCTTTTACGGAGATGATAATCTCAGTGTTGCAAATCGTGAAAGCATGGTTAAGAATATCGCCAAAAATCTTGGAATTACAAACGGCTACGGTGTAGTAAGCAAAAAGGATGAAACTGCAAACAGTGATATCACAACACTTACCAAATATGGTGAGCAGGCTGACACAGCCATTAAAGTTATTACCCTTCATACTACGGACAAATACGAACAGGAAAATACAGAAAATTATGTTATGGTCGAAATCAATCTAAAGGGCAGCAACGGAACCTCTGCCTATGCTTATAAGAAAAAGCTGGCAGATATATATGATAAGCTCGGCATGAACGCCAACACCAATATTTATCTTTTGAGTCAGGAAAAGGGAAGACTCATAGATGAAGAAATCGATGATTATATAGACAGATTTCTTGAGGAAACCAATGCGACGGAGATAGACAGGGCAGAATTTGATAATGTTATCTGTATATACGGATACAGTCGTGATATTGACGAATTTGTATATCAAAATAATAAAAGGGTAAATGTAAATATTGCCTTTTCGTACGATGACAAAGAAGATATAACCTATATCCACAGAGCTGTACCTTTTGTAGATAAGTCCTTTTAACTACAGACTCCTGCTATATACCGGATACACGCACAGCTCACTATCGCTCACGCTGTGCTTAGCATCCAGTATATAGCAGGAGTCCGAACATATTATTCTAATATTATTATTTAAAATACAATAAATTTCTACTTGACATTTTTTAATATGGTTACTAAAATCAGTTTAAGTAAATATTTAAAAGCTATGATGAGACGAGTAAGATAAGGACGCTATACAGAGAGAATTCCACTACCCGCTGAGAGAGAATTTATAAAACGCTTATCCGAAAACTACCTCGGAGCCGCTTGGGAATAAAAGCAAGCCGTTGATTACGTTACAATCCAAATTAAGTGCTGTTGAAGCAGCCATCTGCTAAAACATAAGGTTTTAAGCAGAGCGCCGATATCGACAGAATCAGGGTGGAACCGCGATTTATCGTCCCTGGTGCAGCAATGCACCGGGGATTTTTTTTGCGATAAGTAAATCTCGCAGCCAAGCTGCTCGATTTCCGTTACCTGTCAAATAGAAAAACCTTTGTGCACGCACAGGTTTTTCTGCTTGACAGGCTTATCGCAAAAATCAACTATGAAAAAAAAGGAGAATGGATTATGGTAATTACTTTAAAGGATGGTTCTTCAAAGGAATATTCATCTGCCATGTCAGCTATAGACATCGCAAAGGATATCAGTGAAGGACTTGCAAGAGTTGCATGTGCAGCTGAAATTGACGGAAAGGTCTGTGATTTAAGAACTGTTATTGACAAGGATGCTAACCTTAACATCCTTACATTTAATGATGAAGCAGGAAAGAAGGTCTTTTGGCACACAGCAAGCCACGTACTTGCCCAGGCAGTAAAGCATCTTTATCCGGATGCAAAATGTACTATCGGACCTGCTATCGACAACGGATTTTATTATGATTTTGATATGCCTTCTCTTACAAGAGAGGACCTTGATAAAATCGAAGCAGAGATGAAGAAGATTGTTAAAGAGGGTGATGACATCACCTCCTTTACTCTTCCTCGTGCTGAGGCTATAAAGCTTATGGAAGAAAGAAATGAGCCGTATAAGGTTGAGCTTATTAATGACCTACCTGAAGATGCAGTTATAAGCTTCTACACCCAGGGTGATTTTACCGACCTTTGTGCAGGTCCTCACATCATGAATACCAAGGCTGTTAAGTTCTTCAAGTTAACATCATCTTCAGGTGCTTACTGGAGAGGTGATTCCAACAAGAAGATGCTTACAAGAATATACGGTACTGCATTTACCAAGAAGGCTGACCTTGAGGAAAGACTTGAGTTCCTTGAAAATATAAAGCTCCGTGACCACAACAAATTAGGCCGTGAGATGCAGCTTTTCACAACCGTTGATGTAATCGGTCAGGGACTTCCACTCTTTATGCCAAAGGGTACCAAGATTATCCAGACTCTTCAGCGTTGGATAGAGGATCTGGAGGATTACGAGTGGGGTTATGTAAGAACCAGAACTCCGTTTATGGCAAAGTCAAATCTTTATAAGCTCTCCGACCACTGGTTCCATTACAAGGACGGAATGTTTGTATTAAACGATGACCTTATGAGCGATGCAGATGCCAAGGTGGATCAGACTCTTTACAACGATCCTGCGGTTGCCATGAAAAATGCACAGGATAAGGTTTACGCAGATAAGGATGGCAGAGAGGTTATGGCTCTTCGTCCTATGACCTGCCCATTCCAGTACTTTGTATATAAGGCAACCCAGCACAGCTACAGAGACCTTCCATACAGAATGGGTGAGACTTCAACCTTATTTAGAAATGAGGATTCCGGCGAGATGCACGGTCTTACCAGAGTTCGTCAGTTCACTATATCAGAGGGACATCTTGTATGTACTCCTGAGCAGATAGCAGATGAATTTAAGGATTGTGTAAGACTTGCCAAGTACTGTCTTACTACTCTCGGACTTGAAGAGGATGTTACCTATCGTATGTCCAAATGGGATCCTGAAAACAGCGACAAATATCTTGGAACCGCTGAGGACTGGGATAAGGTTGAGGGTGCCATGAGAGAAATCCTTGACGATATCGGTCTTGATTATACTGAGGTTGCAGGTGAAGCTGCCTTCTACGGACCAAAGCTTGATATCCAGGCTAAGAATGTATATGGCAAAGAGGATACCATGATTACTATCCAGCTTGATATGTTCCTTGCTGAAAGATACGATATGTATTATATAGATGCAAACGGTGAAAAGAAACGTCCATATATCATCCACAGAACCTCTATGGGCTGCTATGAAAGAACCCTTGCATGGCTTATAGAAAAATATGCCGGTAACCTTCCTACATGGCTTATGCCTGAACAGGTACGTATACTTCCTATCTCAGAAAAGTTCCACGACTATGCCGAGGAATTAAGAAAGAAGCTCCGTGCTGCAGACGTTAAGGTTACTGTAGATACAAGAGCTGAAAAGATAGGCTACAAGATTCGTGAAGCAAGACTTGAAAAGCTTCCTTACATGCTCATAATCGGTGCAAATGAGGCTGAAGCAAAAACCGTATCAGTCAGAAAGCGTGGAGAAGACGGCGACCTCGGTACTATGAGCCAGGAGGATTTCATAAACAGAATTACTGAGGAAATAAAAACCAAAGCGATAAAGCAGCTCTAGGCACTGCAATATATGCTATAGAATATAACTTATATCCAAAATAATATCAAAAAATATATTATAAGTTAAAAACTAAATATATAATATAAAAATTTATATATCATTTTAAAAAAAACTATGTTAATATATATAAGATGTATGTTTTACATTAAAATTATATAACAAATAAAAAAGAAAGAGAGGGTTATTTTATGATTTGTCCTAGTTGTGGATCACAGCTTCCTGACGGAACAGATTTTTGTCCTAATTGCGGTTCAGTTATTCCGGCTGATATGGCAAATGAGGCATCAGCAAAACCTGCATTTAATGTAAATGATGCAATATTTAATGGTTCTTCCAATAACACCTATTCTACACCTACAGTACCTGCAAAGAGCAGTTCAATAGGCTCAAGTGGTACTATAGTTGGAATAATTATTGCTGTAATTATTATAGCTATGTTAGGTATATATCTGGGTATGAACGCAAAGTACATGGGTACCTATAAGTTTGATTCTATAGTATACACTTATGACGGTCAAGAATATAAGTATACTGCGACTGACGCCGGTATGACAGGCGACGAATTTAAGCTTTCAGTAGGATTATTCAACAGAATTACTGTTATTGAAGAAGGTAATAAAGCTACCGGAAAAGTTAAGTTTAACGGTGATACAGTTGAAATATCAGATTCTCAGGGAACAATCAAGGGTAAATATGACAAAAACGAAAAAACTATATCAATATCACTTAGTGAATTAATGGAATATGCATCTTCTTCTGATTTAAGTGCATCTGACAGGCAGATTTTAATGATGTATGATGATATTGTCATAATATTTAAAAAGTAATTAATTGTTTTTTATAAAAGGTTATATATTACTTAGTTTTTAAAAAATACTTTATTATTATAATATGGAGGAAATATATTATGACTTGTCCTAGTTGTGGATCACAGCTTCCTGACGGAACAGATTTTTGTCCTAACTGCGGCTCAGTTATTCCGTCAGACGGCTTTAATAATACCGGTAATGCTTACCAGCAGATGCCAAACACCTATCCTAATAATGGTGTATACAATGGTCCCGATAACAATCCTTATGGAAATATGCCTCAGGCTCCAAAGAAGAAACTTCCTACAGCTGCCATAGCAGCCATTGTTTTAGTAATTATTGCAGCTATAGGGGTAGGCGCATTTTTCATTGTAAAAGCTATAAAAAATCAGGATGATAAAAATGCAGTAACCAAAGCATATGCCGGAACATATGTGCTTGATTCAGTAACTATTACTTATATGGGAGAGTCAATGACATATTCCAGTTCAGATATGGGGTTAAACGGTGATGACATGCAGATTGTTGTTGGAAACAAAGGCGATGTTACCCTTATTTCTGATGGACAGCAAGGAACAGGCAATATTTCATTTAAGGGCGACTCTGTTGAAATAAGTGATTCAGGTGCTACCATAAAAGGAACTTATAATATGGAACAAAAGACTATAACTATTCCTTTTGCTGAATTTTTAAAATATATCTCATCAGCCGATCTATCTGCAGAAGATCAGCAAACATTAGAAATGTTAAATATGTTTGATGAGATGAATGTAATATTTAAGAAAAAATAACTTATAGCGTTAAGATTTTAAAATAGAGGCTCTATTTTTATATTTTAAAATTAGAGTCTCTATTTTTTATAATAATATTTGAAATATAAATATAATACTTAAATTATTTTTAAGGAGGTAGTTTATGAATTGTCCAAATTGTGGTTCTCAGTTTCCTGATGGAACATCATTTTGTCCTTATTGCGGTATGCAATTTAATCATAATCAATCAAACTATAATCAGGCAGCACAAAACACTGCTTTTACACCTGAACAATCAGGTTATAACGGAAATAATATAAACCCTTATCAACAGATACCATATAATCATTCCAACAATAATACATATAACCAAATGCCTGGCAACAATTATAATAATATGCCTTCGATATCTTCCGGTAAAAAAATTCCTACTGCCGCAATCATAAGTATAATTGCTGTGATTATTATTGCTTTAGGGGTTGGTGTTTTTTTCATAGTTAAAGCTATTAAAGATAATAAAGATACAAATAACGAATCTGATTATTCTGCCAAATCATACGAGGACGAAAGCGTTAATGATATAACTACAGTTTCTACTACGGAAGAGTATAATTTTGAAACAACTACCGAATATATAAATCCTACTACGGAGGCACATAATAGCGAAACAACCGAAGCAGTATATTCAGATGACTCTACAAGTTCAGTTGCCGGCACATATGTGCTTGATTCAATATCTTTTACTTATTCTGGAGAGTCCATGACATATTCCAGTTCGGATATGGGAATAAACAGTGATGATATGCAGATTGTTGTTGGAAATAATGGCGATGTAATTCTTATTTCTGAGGGGCAACAGGGCACAGGCAATATTTCATTTAAAGGCGACACAGTTGAACTAAGCGATTCAGCTGTTACCATTAGAGGCACATATGATGATGCACAAAAAACTATAACAATTCCTTTTTCTGAATTTTTAAATTATATCTCATCAGATGATTTATCTTCAGAAGATCAAGAGACATTGGAAATGATAGAAACGTTTGATGAAATGTCTGTGATATTTAAGAAAAAATAGCAGCTTCTTTTATGATTAAAAAAACACTTGAAATTTCGTATTAATAAGAAATTTCAAGTGTTTTTTTCTTTAATCTTTATTTCTTTGATATTTAATAAAATCAAAAAATGTTGCTAAACCATAAATGATTATACCTGCCAGACACACAACAGGTCCGATTCCTCTGCCATATGAATATACACTGGCTTGTCCCAATGATTTAGCCATATCCCTAAACTCTTTCATAGAGCTAAATTTATTTACATATTTTTTATTATTATATATAACAACAACTGCCGAAATTGAAGTTATAAAAGGAATAAGCCTGAAAATAAAATTATATCTCAACTTCCATATAGGCTTTATATATTCTTTAGCAGATATAATCAACATCAAAAAACCGGAAACCAGAAGAACAACTCCCATCATAGCTGTAACAGAAGTTCCTATGGCCAAGTCAGCACCTTTGCTCGACATTTCAAACAAATTTCCTTTTTTATAAACATTATGGAGTTTTTCCCATATCCATGTCAGGAAAGGAGACGCATATATCAATATTGCACCAATCAATATAAAAAGGCTATTAAAATCCCTGCCAAGAGATTTTACATATCCCAAAAGGTTGATAAACGGTCCTTCGTAGTTATCATTTAAATGCAAATCTTCTACAGTCTTTGATATCTTTACAACTACAATATTTTTTTGACGTTCTTTCTCCTTCTTTTCAAAATCCTTACTCGCTTTTTTTATATCATCCTTTGACATATTTATTACCACAGGTTCATCTAAAGGTGCCAGACATTCAGGACAATATCCCAGCTTTTCATCAGTGATTTCCTTACCACATTCTTTACAAACCATAAATCGTCTTCCCCCTAATTATCATATTCTTTATTCTTAATATGCTATCCCTGAAATTCATACTATAATGCTATATCTTCATAATATCATGAACATCTGCTATTTTAAATTGCTTTAGTCCTAATCATTCATATAATAACATTTTGAACTTTTCTTTTCAATAATATCTTAAGATAAATATATACTCCAAAAATTTGTATATGTTGTGCCAAAAAAGAACAAAAAAGGAGAAACATTTAGTTTCCCCTTTTTAATAAATTGCCATATGTTTTATATGTTACTATATGATAATTAAATATTAATTCTTCTTAATAAACTTTGTTATAGTAGGAACAGCTGCAAGAGCCCAACCAATAAACGCAAATATTGGTCCTGCGCTATGAGAATAATCAATACCTTCTGTTTTAAGCTCTTTAATTTTTATAGACTCTCCCAAGACACTTATCTTTCCTACACCTGTCAAAGCAAATGCAAGGATAATTATTAATAATGTAACACCTAAAACAATTATTTCAAGTGGTATATTTGAAAACTTTTGTTTTAATGCATTTAGCTGAGGAATTATACCGGCTAAGTTCCAAAGAATAATAAATACACCTGCTAACATTATAAGTAATCCAAAAAACACACTCAACCCGCCTAAATTAAAAAGATTACCCTTAATCGTATAACTAACAAAGAATTCATTAAATTCCATCTTAAACCATTTAAAGAATGGAACAATAAAAAGGAGAAATCCTCCAACTATTCCTAATATTATCATCAAATCAAAACTACCATTAGTAAAGTTTCCAAATCCGTTATTAACTGTTTGTCCAAAGCCTCCCATCGGCTGTCCATACCCCGGCTGCTGATTAAATCCCTGATTTGGTTGTCCCATTGGCTGCTGGTTGAATCCCTGATTCGGCTGTCCCATTGGCTGCTGATTGAATCCCTGATTCGGCTGTCCCATTGGCTGCTGATTGAATCCCTGATT